>CANGZK010000042.1 GCA_947458565.1 Acidimicrobiaceae bacterium | reverse complement strand
TGTCAAGGCGGAGGTCGCGGGTTCGAGTCCCGTCGGGACCGCTGGGGAGTGCTTGCACTCTTCAAGGTCGGGTAGCTCAGTAGGCAGAGCATGCGCCTGAAAAGCGCAGGGTCACCGGATCGACGCCGGTCCCGACCACAATTGAATACAGCAAGTGAATTGAAGTACGTGGCGAACTTGTTATGAGTTTGCGGCGGGAATAATGCGCACCAAAGTTTCTTGCGAAACAGTGGCCACATGCGTTCCATCTTGAGCGAACACATAACCCTGTGTAAGGCCACGCCCACCGCCATACGACAAACATGACATCTCATACAAATGCCATTGGTCGGCGCGCACTGGGCGATGAAACCAAATGGTGTGATCCAAACTCGCGTGAAAATTTCCGCCTGCAGTTGATGCCTTCAACAATTCGGGGGTTGCTTCGACAACGCACTCGTTTGGCAAGTCGTCTGACAAATACGCAAGTGCGCAGCGATTCAACAGCTCATCGTCGCCAAGTGAGTCCTTCACTCGAAACCAGGCCGCGGTGCGACCGGCGCCTTCCCTGTTCATCCCAGTCAATGCAGACTTTGGCAATGTTCGACGATTGAGAAACGTACTCCACGAAGTTTCTTCAATCTCATCTGGTTGCATGATGTCGTGCTGATGAACAATGTTTGATCCATCTACAGAGTGTTCAAACTTTTGGAACGACGCTTCAAGGTTGAGAATTGCGCCATCGTCTTGACGCGCCACAACTCGCCGCGTACTAAAACTTTTGCCATCACGAATGCGATCAACTTCGTACCTTACGGGTTGAGTGTTTTTGCCTCGGCGAATGAAGTACGCGCGCACCGAGTGTGGCAACATGCCGTCTTCGATGGTGAATGCAGCGGCGCGTAATGCTTGGGCAACGATGTGTCCGCCATAGAGACCGCCCCACGGGTACTCGAGGCCCTGCCCCACATACACATCCCCATTGTGGGGTGTGAGATCAAAGAGTTCGTGAAGGTTCACGACCCGAAGTCATATCCGAGATCGGTTGCTCTCAACATTGGCTCGTAATCGATGCCTGCATCTTGTGCCATTTGCGCACAGGTTCCTCCGCGGTCGACGATCACCGTGATGAATTGTGGAACTGCACCGAACTCGCGTACCGCATCAACTGCCTCAAAAATAGAAAGGCCTCGCGTCACTGTGTCTTCAACAATCGCGACCTTGTCACCAGGTTGCAATGCGCCTGCAATTCTTCCTGTTACTCCGTGATCTTTAGCTTCTTTGCGCACACTAAAACTGCGCAACTGTCGACCTCGAGTTGCTGCGATTGCTGCGATGCCGTACGCAACCGGATCAGCACCCATTGTGAGCCCACCAATTGCATTGATATCACTCGGTAACAAACTCAAAGCAACATCGGCAACCAACAAGATGCCATCCGCCCTACACGCAGTTTGTTTTGTATCAAGAAACCATTTACTCGTGCGACCTGATTTAAGCGTGAACTCACCTGTCTTGAGCGAATGCTGTAACACGTGTGCGCGAAGTGCTTCACGCGCAGCATCGATGCTTGGCAAGTTGCTCATTGCGTAAGGCCGTGTGTTGCATCAATTGCCGAGTGGGCATGACGAACCGCACGGTCAATATCAAATGCTTGATCTAATTGAGATGAACCCAATGTGACGCGCTTGTCTGCTGTCAACACCTCTCGGAACTGTTTGCGTTCGCGCCAGGCAACAGCCGCATCTTCCTGCACGATTCGATATGCATCGTCACGTGACAGACCGGATTCAACAAGTGCCAACAACACTGGCTGAGAAAAAACAACTCCAAAACTGCTGTCGATATTCTCTTTCATTCGTTGCGCATCAACTTCGAGACCACCGATCAATCGTGAAAGACGTTTGACCATGTAGTACGCAAGTATTGAAGAGTCAGGTAACACGATTCGCTCTGCCGATGAATGCGAAATGTCTCGCTCGTGCCAGAGCGCAACATTTTGTAATCCGGATTGCAGGTTGCCTCGCAGCACTCGAGACAAACCGGTAAGTGTCTCTGCAGAAATTGGGTTTCGCTTGTGTGGCATTGCCGAACTGCCTTTTTGGCCAGGCTTGAATCCTTCTCGTACTTCGCTTACTTCAGTGCGCTGCAAGTGGCGCAGTTCAACCGCGATCGCCTCAATGCTCGTTCCAATCGACGCGCATGCCCACAAGTATTCGGCGTGTCTGTCACGTGCAATTACCTGCGTCGCCGGCACAGGCAACAGTCCGAGAGATTTTCCGACATGAGCCTCAATTGCAGGATCAATATTTGAATATGTTCCTACTGCTCCCGACAGTTTGCACACAGCAATGGCATTGCGAGCAGCCAACATACGTTGACGATCTCGATCGAGTTGCAGTGCCCACAACGCAACTTTTGCGCCAAATGTTGTTGGCTCGGCATGTATGCCGTGAGTTCTTCCCATCATTGGTGTGTTGCGATGCGACTCGGCAAGCTTGACCAACTCGACAATCAAATCATTCAGCGCCGAGATGGTGAGGTCGCTTGCATCTTTGAGCATCCAACACCATGCGGTATCAACTACGTCAGTTGAAGTGAGACCGTGATGAATCCATGCACCGGCAGGCATGCCAATGCGTTGCTGAACAACATCAACAAATGCGGCGACATCATGGTCGGTTACTTTTTCACGTTCTGCAACATCGGCAACAAACGCTGCATCAACTTTGGGTGCACGCGTGCGACATTCCTTCGCATCTGCACTTGGCACTACTCCAAGTTTTGACTGAGCCTCAGTGGCCAACAACTCAATTTCGAGATAACGGGCAAATCGTGATTCGTCCGAAAAAATATTTGCGATCTCTGGAAGTGAGTAGCGATCGATCATCAGCGAATCACACAATCGTCGCGCTCTGGGCCAACACCGATCATGGTTACTGGTACGCCAACATATCGTTCAACTGTCTCTACGAATGTGCGTGCGGCAAGAGGCATTGACTCAAACGTACGGCATTCGCGCAAATTTGTTTTCCATCCAGCGAGCTCTTCGTATTCGGCTTCAACTCGGCCGAGCAGCTCAATATCATCTGGATAACCAGCAATTTTTTTGCCGTCAAGTTTGTAGCCGACACCCAACTGAATTGTGTCAAATGTGTCGAGCACATCCAGCTTGGTAAGCGCAATCTCGGTAAGCGAATTGAGTCGCACTGCATGGCGCAGCATCACCAAGTCGAGCCAGCCTGGTCGGCGACGACGTCCGGTAACAGTTCCAAATTCGTGACCAATATCAACGATGGCATCGCCAAGCACTCCGTGTAGTTCGGTTGGGTATGGCCCTGCACCAACTCGAGTTGTGTATGCCTTTGCAATACCAACTACTCGTGTGATGTAGCGCGGCCCGATGCCAGTACCTGCACATGCTCCACCTGCAGTTGGATTGGACGAAGTTACAAACGGATACGTGCCGTGATCGATGTCGAGAAATGTTGCTTGAGCACCTTCAAGAAGCACGCTCTTGTTGGCTTCAATTGCATCGTGCAGCATGTCGACTGTGTTGGCAATGTATGGGGCTAGTCGTTTGCCAAGCACTACAAATCGTGCGACTACTTCTTCAACATCAAATGACTCACCACCAACAGACTTGAGCATTGCAAGTGCTGCAATGGCCCGCTCGCGTACCAACGGTTCAAAACGGTTCATGTCACGCACATCGCCGGCGCGAATACCTACTCGCAATGCTTTGTCGGCATATGCCGGCCCGATTCCTTTAAGAGTTGTGCCGATCTTGGCATCACCGCGAGCATTCTCGGCAACAGCATCAAACGCTTGATGCCACGGAAAAATAAGTTGGGCAAGGCTCGAGACTTTCAATCGCGAGCACGACACACCACGACTTTCCAAAACATCGATCTCGTTAAACAGCGTCGGCATGTCTACAACAACTCCGTTGCCAATTACTGGAGTGACGTGTTCATACAACACTCCACTTGGCACGAGTTGCAGCGCATATCTTTGGTCGCCAACGACAACGGTGTGGCCCGCATTGTGTCCGCCTTGATAGCGAACTACATGTGAATGAGTGCCTGCCAAAAGGTCAATGATTTTGGCCTTGCCTTCATCACCCCATTGGGTACCAACGACAACTGCGACAGGCATGCAACGCTCCTACTTAAATTGTGGGGAACGTGATAAGAGTCTAGTGCCTGATGCTCGACATCTCACTCGTCGCGACGAAAGATGCTCGGTCTACTGCCAAAAACTGTGACCGACTGACGTAATGGCACCAACTCAAACCGACCACTTCGTTCAACAACCGAGACCGCGACAGCCAGTTCGCGCTGGAGTTGAGCCACTTCGGCTTGTAATTGCGCAACATGTGCTTCGAGCTCAAGAACTTGGCGGATGCCCTCAAGGTTCATTCCCGCTTCAGCCAATTCGCTTATACGCAACAACCGTTGAATGTCGGCATTGCTGTAACGGCGGTTTCCACCAGTTGTCCGAGCGGGTTGTAGCAAGCCGCGACGTTCATAAATGCGCAGGGTTTGAGGGTGCACACCCGCAAGCTCGGCAGCAACCGATATCACGTACACGGCATGTAGTTCGCGTTCCATTGGTTAACCCCTCTTCTTTGCCGATGCTGATTGCAATATTGACTCACGTACAGAGTCAGTTGTTGCTGCAGCAAAATCAGTTACTGCTTGTTGCTGTTGGTCGTTCATTGTTGTTGGCACTTTTACGTCCACTGTCACAATCAAGTCGCCCGTCGACTTTGCTGCAGTAATTCCTTTGCCTTTAATTCGGTGACGTGAACCAGATTGTGTACCCGGCTTGATCCGCAATTTCACCAGCGAGCCGTCGAGCGTTGGTACGTCGATGTCGGCCCCAAGTGCTGCCTCTGCAAACGTGATCGGAAGGAGCAATGTCAGATGCAAGGCATCTCGTCCAAACACTGCGTGGGGAGTCACTCGACACAACACAATTAAGTCACCAGCCGGACCACCGTTGCGCCCTGGTCCACCACGGCCTTTGAGACGAATTCGTTGTGCGTCATCTACTCCGCCAGGAATGCGCACATTTACTTCGCGAGCTCGCATCTCGACACCTTGGCCTCTGCACCCAATGCACGGAGCCTCGATGATGACTGTTCGACCATTACAACGTGGACATGGTGACGAAAACGCAAAAGGGCCTTGGTTGTCTTCAACAACTCCACGACCACGACATTGTGGGCACTGTTTAGGAGAGGTTCCTGCACGAGCACCACTGCCGTTGCACGACGAACACTCCGCTTCTGATGTCAGGTGCAAAGTTGTTGTTAGGCCGTGTGCGGCATCGGCGAAGTCGAGCGTGAGTGCTGCTTCGATTTCGGCCCCACGTTGTGGACCAACACCGCTGTTGTTTCGCCGACGACCGCCGCCAAACATTTGGCCGAGCAAATCACTAATGCCATCTCCACCCATGTTGTTGCCGTCAAAGCGAAACGAACCTGGTGATTGTCCGCCTGGCCCACCATGCCCAAAAGACGCCGGGCCAGCTCTTCGAACATCGTCATATTCTTTGCGTGTCTCGTCGGTGCCAAGCACGTCGTATGCCGCTGCAATTTCTTTAAACCGTTCTTCGGCTGATGCATTGTTTGGATTTGCATCGGGGTGAAACTTGCGCGCGAGTTTGCGATATTCCTTCGTGATCTCTTTTGCAGTGGCAGTTTTAGATACGCCGAGCGTCGCGTAGTAGTCCTTTTCAAACCACTCGCGTTGCATGCTTAGCCCTTGACCTTGACCATTGCCGCTCTGAGCACGCGACCTTTCCATCGATAACCAGTGCGCAACACTTCAACAACCATTGGTTCTGTTGCTGAATCCGCAGGGTCGCCTTCCTCGTGCATGACTGCTTCTGCAACTGATGGATCAAATGGTTTGTCAGCTAAGTCAAGAGCCTCGAGGCCGTTTTTCTGCAGAGCGCCCAAAAGCGAACTCCACACCTGCTCGACGCCGGTTACACCGTGACTGGTCGCAGCTTCACACGCGTCAAGCACCGGCAACAACGACTCGACAATTCGGCCGGTTGCGCGATCTACTTCATCGGTGAGTTGTGTGGCGGCGCGCTTGCGATAATTTTCGAAGTCGGCTTGTACTCGAAGCGCAATGTCTTTGAACTCATCGCGTTCTTTTACAACTTCAATAATGTTGAGTTCGGCAAAAGCCGACTCGAGATCTTGAACCATCTCGTTGTCGACTGATGCCGAATCGCTCGGCTCATTACTGTTTTCTGGATTGTCGGTCATGACAAATTGTCGATTCCGAATTACTTCTCGTCGACAATTTCTGCATCAACGATGTCATCGTCGTTTCCACCAGCTGCACCCTGGCCGCTTGCCGACGTGCCTGCAGCATTTGTATCGCGTGCTGCCGACTCGTACAACTTCTGGCTGAATGCTTGGCTTGCAGTCATCAACTTTTCAGTTGCTGCTTTGATCGCCGCATTGTCAGAACCTTGCAACAATGTTTTGAGTTCTGCCATTGGGCCTTCAACAGCTGTGCGCTCTTCTTCGGTTACCTTTTCGCCCTGCTCACGCAAAACTTTTTCGGTTTGATAGACGAGCGAGTCGGCGTTGTTGCGAATTTCTGCTTCCTCGCGACGAGCCTTGTCTTCTTCGGCGTGCTCTTCAGCATCTTTCACCATCTTGGCAATGTCATCTTTTGCCAACGACGACTGACCGGTGATGGTCATTGACTGCTCTTTGCTTGTTGCACGATCCTTTGCCGAAACATGCACGATGCCGTTGGCGTCGATATCAAATGTCACTTCAATTTGTGGGACACCGCGAGGTGCTGGTGGCAAATCGACGAGTTGAAACTTGCCGAGTGTCTTGTTGTAGTTAGCCATCTCGCGCTCGCCTTGCAACACGTGAATTTCTACTGATGGTTGCATGTCATCGGCCGTTGTAAACACTTCGGTACGACGAGTTGGAATAGTGGTGTTGCGTTCGATGAGTTTTGTCATCACTCCACCCTTGGTTTCGATACCAAGCGAAAGTGGAGTCACATCGAGCAACAAAATATCTTTCACGTCGCCGCGCAATACTCCAGCTTGCACTGCTGCACCGATGGCAACAACTTCGTCTGGGTTTACTGTGCGGTTTGGCTCTTTGCCGGTGAGGCTCTGAACCAGGTCCTGTACTGCTGGCATGCGAGTTGAGCCACCAACCAAGATGACGTGATTGATTTGTCCTTTTGACAAACCCGCATCGGTGATTGCTTGCTCAAACGGCTTGCGGCAACGCTCCAACAAATCTGCAGTGAGTTCTTGAAACTTTGCGCGTGTGAGTGACTCGTCCATATGTAATGGACCGGCTGCAGTTGCAGTAATGAACGGCAAATTGATTTGTGTCTGCTGATTTTGCGACAACTCGATCTTTGCTTTTTCGGCTGCTTCCTTAAGTCGTTGTGTTGCCATGCGGTCGACAGCCAAATCCACACCGTGTGCTGCCTTAAATTGCTGCACCATCCAGTCGATTACGCGTTGGTCCCAGTCGTCACCACCGAGGTGCGTATCGCCGTGCGTGCTCTTCACTTCAAACACACCGTCACCGATTTCGAGCACGCTGACGTCGAACGTGCCGCCGCCCAAGTCGAACACCAATACGGTCTCGTCTTCTTCGCCCTTGTTGAGTCCGTAAGCAAGTGCCGCTGCAGTTGGTTCGTTGATGATGCGCAACACTTCGAGGCCGGCAATTGCGCCCGCTTCTTTTGTTGCGGTGCGCTGTGCGTCATCGAAATATGCAGGCACGGTGATCACGGCTTGTGTCACGGTGTCACCCAAATATGCTTCGGCGTCGCGCTTGAGTTTCATCAATGTGCGCGCGCTGATTTCTTGCGGCGTGTACTTCTTGCCGTCGACATCTTCCGACTTCCAGTTTTCGCCCATGTGGCGCTTGATGCTGCGAAATGTGCGCTCTGGGTTTGTGATTGCCTGGCGCTTGGCGACTTCGCCGACCAATACTTCGCCAGCTTTTGAGAATGCAACAACTGAAGGCGTGGTGCGTGAGCCTTCCGAGTTTGGGATTACAACGGCTTCGCCAGCTTCCAAAACTGCGACAACCGAGTTGGTGGTTCCGAGGTCAATTCCGACTGCTTTTGCCATGATGTGTACTGCTCCTGAGTGCTGTGGGGTGATAAGGGGATTTCTTGTATCAATCACGCTAGGGGTGGTTGAAGAACCTCACAACCCACAAACCATAAAAGTTGAGTGTATATCACTCAACATTTGTCACATCGGGCAAAATTGGTAGTAATCCTGCACCAGATAGCCAGAATATGGCGCAAAATGGCTGTTTGACCTACCATTTGGGCATGCCCGGAACCCTGATCGTCCTTCGACATGGTCAGAGCACCTGGAATCAGTTGAATCTCTTTACGGGCTGGCACGATGTGCCGCTCACCCCACAGGGGATAAACGAGGCCAAGGCCGCTGGGGTCACGCTGAGCCAAGCTGGGATGAAATTTGGTGCAGTGCATACGAGTTTGTTGGAGCGTGCCATCGACACCACCCAATTGGTGTTGCATGAGATGGGGCAAGACAATCTGCCCGTAGTGAAAACATGGTTGCTCAACGAACGCCACTACGGCGCGCTGCAAGGACTCGATAAAAAGGCAACCACTGAACTGCATGGTGCTGAACAGACAATGATTTGGCGACGAAGCTTTGACATTGCTCCCCCGCCGGCACCACTCGACAGCCCCGAGCATCCTATTAATGAAGCGAAATACCAAGAGCTCATTCGTCAAGGTCTTGACAAAAATCTGCTCCCTGCAACTGAGTGTTTACAAG
>CANGZK010000041.1 GCA_947458565.1 Acidimicrobiaceae bacterium | reverse complement strand
GTACGAGTTCCACTCGCAATGCCTTCAATCATTTTGGCAATCAATCAGATGGTGATGATGGTATTGGCAATGGCAATCATCGCCGGCATGGTCGGCGGCGGCGGCCTCGGCTACCGATCGATTGAAGCACTCACTAAACCAGACGCTGGTCTTGGTGCCGAAGTAGGAATTGCCATTGTGATCATGGCAACAATTCTGGATCGCCTACTGCAAGCAACTGCTAAACGATTGCAAGCACCTGCAGCAAACTAATTAGTTAGGAAATGCGCCGAGCATTTTTGCGGCCGAGAGCGTGTTCTCGAGCAAACAACCGATGGTCATCGGGCCTGTGCCACCCGGCATCGGAGTAATTGCACCTGCAACTGCTTGCACCGCATCAAAATCGACATCGCCGACGATCTTGCCGTCAACGCGCGTTACACCCACATCAACGACTGTTGCACCAGGCTTCACGAAATCGGCTTTGATCATGCGCGCAATTCCTACACACGACACAATGATGTCTGCGCCGAAACACATCTCTTTAAGATCTTCTGGCGGCGTCATCGAGTGTGCGCATGTTGTTGTGGCATCGCCACCTTTGCTAATAAACAAAATCACTTGAGGTAAACCGGTCAAAAATGAACGACCGATGACGACAACTTTCTTGCCTTTGGTTGGAATTTCGTAACGCTCAAGCAACCGCATCACACCAAGTGGCGTGCATGGTGCATGGCCCGGCAAACCGCGCATCAGTCGACCCATTGAGCGTTCTGTCAATCCATCAACGTCTTTTTCCGGCGGCAGCAACGCAAGCACAGGCTCTGCATCAATGTGCTTTGGTAATGGCAACTGCACGAGAATTCCGTGCACATTTGGATCGAGTGCAAGTTTGCGTACTTCTGCTTCAACCTGTTCTTGCGTTGCGCTATCTTCAAGATGCACGCCGACCGAAACCATTCCAGCCTCTTGGGCCTTCTTGTGTTTGCTTGCTACGTATATATGACTCGGAGCATCGCCCCCAACCAAAACAGTCGCAAGGCATACTCGGGGTGAGCCAGCATCTTCAATGACTTTGCGCAAACGTGCAACAGTTTCATCTCGCAATGTATTGCCATCCATCAAGATGGCGCCACCAGGTGAACGCTTGAATTTGTCGGTCATGAAAGGCCGATGATTTCGCCGTTTTCGTCAAAGTCGATGATTGCGGCTGCTGGCTTTGTGCCAAGACCTGGCAACGTGCGCATTTCTCCACAAATTGGGTAGATGAATCCTGCACCCACCGAAGCACGCACCTCGCGCACCGTCAGTGTGTGGCCAGTTGGTGCGCCCTTGAGCGATGCATCACCCGATATTGAAAGGTGCGTTTTAGCAATACACACTGGCAAGTGGCCGAAACCGTTGTCGGTGTAGTTCTTGAGCTGCTTCGTTGCAAGAGCGGTGTACTCAACTTTTGCAGCACCATAGATCTTGGTTGCAACAGTCTCGATCTTCTCTTTGAGCGATGCCTCTGATGGGTAGAGCAAGTGGAAGTCATTCTTTTCTTGACATGCTTCCTCAACTGCCTTTGCCAATTCGACTGCACCAGCACCACCATCGGCAAAGTGCGTGCACACAGCAACGCGAGCACCAGCTTCGGCTGCAATGCGACGAATCACATCGTGTTCAGACTTGTGGTCGGTTGGGAAAGCGTTGATTGCGACAACTGGTGTTACACCGTGTGCTTTTACGTTTTCGATTTGCTTCTTCAAGTTGGCGCCACCGGCCTCAACGTCGGAAGGATTCTCTGCCAACAACTCTGCTGGCAATGCCTTTCCTGCGACAATCTTGTGCTTGCCAGAGTGCGCCTTGAGTGCGCGCACTGTTGTCACAAGCACTGCAGCATCAGGAACGAGACCAGATGTGCGGCACTTGATGTTGAAGAAACGCTCTGCACCCATGTCGGCGCCAAACCCTGCTTCAGTAATGAGGTAGTCACCTGCGTGAATACCGATCATGTCACCAATGATTGACGAGTTGCCGTGCGCAATGTTTCCGAATGGTCCTGCGTGCACGATCACTGGTGTGTTTTCGAGAGTCTGCAACAAGTTTGGCTTGATTGCTTCGCGCATGATGACGGCCATCGAACCAGCACCCGAAAGTTGTTCGGCTGTTACCGGAACACCCTTGGTGTTATAACCAACAACGATGCGACCAAAACGTGCGCGCATGTCTTCGATTGAAGTTGAGAGAGCCAAGATTGCCATGACTTCGGATGCGGCTGTGATGTCAAAGCCGGTTTGACGAGTAACGCCGTCTTCTTTTGAACCAAGTCCAACGATGATGTTGCGCAATGAACGATCATTGACGTCGATCACTCGGCGCCATGTGATGTTGTCGAGATCAAGATCAAGTTCGTTGCCCTGATGCAAATGGTTGTCGACCATTGCCGACAACAAGTTGTGCGCTGCGGTCACTGCATGGAAGTCACCAGTGAGATGCAAGTTGAGAAGCTCCATTGGAATTACTTGGCTATAGCCACCGCCTGCAGCTCCACCCTTGATACCGAATGTTGGTCCCATCGAAGGCTGGCGCAAACTGATCACTGCCTTTTTGCCGATGTGCTTCATCGCCATTCCCAAACCGACAGTTGTCGTGGTCTTGCCTTCACCAAGTGGTGTTGGCGTGATCGCAGTCACTACTACGTACTTTGCTTTCGGGCGACTCTTCAGTTCGTCGATCGCATCAAGACTGATCTTGGCAAGGCTTGTGCCATAGGGCTCGAGCAAGTGTTCGCCAATGCCCATCTGCTGCGCGATGTCTTTGAGTGGAAGCGGTTTTCCTGCTCGCGCAATTTCAAGATCTGATGGGAATGACATGTTGGGATGCTCCTTAAATTATGACTAGAGAACTGACGGGTATTTGGTGCCGCCGAAACGACCCTGTCACTATATATGGCTCATGGGGTCTGATATATGACGGAATCCCCTTATTGCACTAGGGTGAGGGTATGGATATGGGTCGAAAGAAGAACTCCAAGCGTCACGACTACGCCCCCCTGACTCGGATCACTGAGCCAATGGTGCGAGACAACGGTGTTTTACGAACAGCCACTTGGGCTGAAGCCCTTGCCAGGGCTGCCACCGGTTTCCAAACCGTGAAGGATGCGTATGGCCCAGATGCCATTGGATTCTTCTCATGCTCCAAGTCGACCAATGAGCTCAACTTCATTGTTCAAAAATTTGCGCGTGCCGTAATTGGTACCAACAACATCGACTCCTGTAATCGAACTTGACACGCTCCCAGCGTGGTCGGTCTGGCCACAGTCTTCGGAGCAGGTGGAGGAACATCGAGTTATCAAGAGGTTGAAACAACCGACCTCATTGTGATGTGGGGCTCAAACGCCCGTAACGCTCATCCAATTTATTTCCAACACGTGCTCAAGGGCATTCACAACGGCGCCAAAATGTATTCAGTTGATCCGCGTCGTTCAGAAACTGCCCAATGGGCCGACTTGTGGTTGGGACTCAACGTTGGATCCGATGTCGCGCTGTCCAACACCCTCGCCCGCGAGATCATCCACGCCGGGCTCACCAATAAATCCTTCATCGAAAACTCCACCAGTGGCTTTGCCGAATATGCAGCATCTGTCGAAGAGTGGACACTCGAGCAAGGCAGCAAGGTCACGGGAGTGCCAGCCGAAGCAATCCGCGAACTCGCACATGCGCTTGGAAATGCAAAAACAGCGCAGATCTGTTGGACGCTTGGAATCACCGAGCATCACAACGGTGTTGACAATGTGTTGTCGTTGATCAATCTTGCATTGTTGTGTGGCCACGTTGGCCGACCAGGTGCCGGACTGAGCCCGCTGCGCGGCCAAAACAACGTGCAAGGCGGCGGCGACATGGGCGCTCTGCCAAACAAGTTGCCAGGGTTCCAAGATGTCGAAGACGATGTAGCTCGCACCAAGTTTGAGAAAATGTGGAACGTCACTATCCCGCCGAAAAATGGTTGGAACTTGACGCAGATGTTTGAAGCGATGGAACACGGAAAGATGAAGTCGGCTTTTGTGATTGGTGAAAACCCAGCACAGTCAGAAGCCGACGGCGCACACGCAACAGCATTGCTCAAAGATCTCGAGCACCTCGTAGTGCAAGACATTTTCCTCACCAAAACCGCAGAGCTCGCCGACGTTGTGTTGCCGGGTTCGGCATCGTGGTGTGAAGCAGACGGCACTGTCACCAACTCGGAGCGCCGCGTGCAACGAGTACGCAAAGCCATCACTCCCCCGGGCAATGCTCACGATGACATTCAGATCCTTCTTGACCTTGCAGCATTGATGGGTCATACATGGAAGTACGACTCGAGCGAGGCCGTTTGGAATGAGTTGCGCAGTTTGTCGCCGATGCACTTTGGGATGACATATTCGCGACTCGCCGACTTGGGTGGTATTCAATGGCCATGCTTCTCCGAAGACGCCCTCGAGCCTTCTTACCTGCACGGCAGATTGTGGGCCGAAAAACTCGAAGACCGCGGACGCCTTGCACCTTTCAGCGTGGTAATCGACTCGCCGCCTGTCGAAGAAACGACTCCAGAGTTTCCTCTACGTCTCACCACAGGTCGTCGACTCGATTCGTACAACACCGGCGTGCAGTCAGGTGGTTTCCTAAGCCCATTGCGAATGGCTGAAACGGTTGACCTGTCACCCGAAGACGCAATCTCGATGGGAATCGTCGATGGAGAAATCGTTCGCATTACTTCACCACGAGGAACCGTCACTGCTCCCGCCCGAGTTGATGATGGACTTCGTCCTGGTCTCGTGTTTATGACTCCACACTTCCCGAATGACGTAAACACCAATCTTTTGACCATTGAGGCAATTGATCCAAAGTCGGGCACTGCCGAATTCAAGGCTGCTGCTGTACGAATCGACAAGATTTCCGTCAATGACAAGCGCGTTCCCGTTGCTGGCGAATAGCCCAGCATTACGCTGTTGACCCCATGGATCTTAAAGTCAACTCTTCTGTAGCGACGCGTGATGAGCGCGATGCAGTTGACAGCGTGCTCGGCACACCAACCCAGTACACGCAAGGTGGGACACGAGGCGAGCAAGACTTGCGCATCTCACGCGCCGGAGAAGCGCTGCGCAATCTGCGCCACATGCTGCTGCCAACTTTGCATGCGGTAAACGATCGCATCGGTTGGATCAGTCGTGGCTCTATCAATTACATCGCACAGCAACTTGATGTTGCCCCAGCAGAGATTTATGGTGTTGCAAGTTTTTACGCGTTGTTCTCGATGACGGAGCGCCCAAAACGTCAAGTACATGTGTGCATCGACTTGGCCTGTCGCGCAATGGGTGGCCTGAAAGAAGATCAACTTCCTGAAGGTACGCACCCATCCCCATGTCTGGGAACATGCGAGCGCGCACCTGCAGTACTCGTCATCGAAGCTGGCAATCCAGCCCGCCACGAAATACTTGCGCCTGCAACTCCCGAGCAGATCAAATCACTCGCCAAAGGCGAATGGCCCGAAGCCGAAGCGACGGTCGTGTCAGCAACTCCGCAAGCACAAGATACTTCTTCAAAACTGGTGCTACTCGGTCGCATCGGAAAAGTCGACCCACTCCTAATCTCCGATTACCAAAAGCACGGTGGCTTCGACGCATTGCGCAAAGCCATCCAAATCGGCGCAACAGGTGTTATCGACGAAGTAAACACGTCCGGACTTGTTGGTCGTGGTGGTGCAGCGTTTCCGACGGGTCGCAAGTGGGCTGCCGTTGCTGGTCAACCAGCATTCCCCCACTATTCAATTTGCAATGCTGACGAATCAGAACCGGGCACGTTTAAAGATCGCGTCATCATGGAAGGCGATCCGTTCGCTCTCGTTGAAGCCATGATCATTGCTTCTTTTGCAACTGGAAGCGAGCAAGGATTTATTTATCTGCGTGGCGAGTACCCGCGCGCAATTCGCAACGTGCAACATGCAATCGATGAATCCAAGAAGCACGGATTTTTGGGTGACAATATTTTGGGTTCAGGATTCAATTTCAATCTGACCATCGTTCGTGGTGCAGGGGCTTACATCTGCGGCGAAGAAACAGCAATCTTCAACTCAATTGAGGGCTATCGCGGTGAGCCACGCAACAAGCCGCCGTTTCCTGTTGAAGTTGGCGTGTTTGGCAAACCGACACTCGTCAACAACGTCGAAACACTTGTCAACGTTCTCTCCATTGTTAAAGATGGCGGTGCTGCATACGCCGCACTTGGCACAGACGGCTCTAAGGGTCGCAAGTTGTTCTGTCTTTCTGGCGCAGTCGCGAAACCAGGTATTTATGAAGTTGAATTCGGTATCACGTTGCGCCAATTGATTGATCTCGGCGGCGGAATGCGCAATGGTTCAACCATGCAAGCAATTCTGTTGGGTGGTGCAGCCGGTGGATTCGTTGGCCCAAATGATCTCGACTTGCCACTCACCATGGAAGCCACTCGCGCAGCAGGTTCAAGCCTTGGATCTGGTGTGGTCATGGTGCTCGATCAGTCGGTCGACATGGTTGACCAACTTCGCCGCATCGCAGCGTTTTTCCGAGACGAATCATGTGGACAGTGCGTACCGTGTCGCGTGGGCACTGTGCGCCAAGAAGAGATCGTCTCTCGTTTGGCCAAAGGGGTCCAGTCTCAGGACATCGAATTGCTTCGCGAATTGGGCACAGTCATGCGAGATGCTTCAATCTGTGGACTAGGCCAGACAGCCAACAGCGCAATTGATTCGGCGATCAACAAACTGAAAGTATTTGCAGTATGAGCACCCAAGTGACCACTGGCTTGCAAGTGCGCCGCTCTGTGCAACTGACCATCGACGATCAGTCGGTGACCGTTGCCGAAGGCGAAACGATCTTGAGCGCATGCCGCACGATGGGCAAAGAGATTCCCACCTTGTGCTTCGGTGACACCATCACCCCAAAGAACGCGTGCAGAGTATGCATGGTTGAAGTTGAGGGTTCGCGAGTGTTGGTGCCTTCGTGTTCTCGCAAAGTCGAGCCAGGCATGGTGGTGCGCACCGATACCGAGCGCACCGACCACAGCCGCAAACTCGTGCTCGAATTACTCGGTTCTTCAGTTGATCTTTCGTTAACAAAAAATGTTGCGCGCTGGAACACCGAATACGAAGCAGAACCGACTCGCTTTGGCAAGCCTGCAGCTCCAACTACTCATCGCGACGACGCAACGACCGGCCACCATCATGTAGCCGATGGCTCAAGCGTCTCCAATGTGTTGCAGCCTGTCAAGATCGACAACGAGCTCTACGTGCGCGACTATTCAAAGTGCATCATGTGTTACCAATGTGTTGATGCATGCGGTGAACAGTGGCAAAATACGTTTGCCATTGGAGTTGCAGGCCGAGGCTTCGACATCCGAATCTCGACCGAATTCAATGTGGATCTCACCGATTCGGCATGCGTCTACTGCGGCAACTGCATTCAGGTCTGCCCCACTGGCGCACTCATGTTTACAAGTGAGTACAACATGCGCGAGGCCGGCACATGGAAAGAAGAAGAGCAGACGCAAACAGACACCATCTGCCCATATTGCGGTGTCGGTTGCGCACTCACCCTTCATGTGCAAGACAACGAAATTGTCAAGGTCTCATCGCCTAGCGATCACTCAGTTACCCACGGCAACCTGTGCATCAAGGGACGCTTCGGGTTTCAGCACGTACAAAACCGCGCAGAGTAGATTGCCCTTATGGGCCAGTCACTTCCAATCATCTCGATTGAGTCGTTCGCATCAAGTTCACCGGGGTCAACCGACTACGACATTGATGCATCCGATTTGTATGCGGCTCTCAGCGAAATCGGTTTTGCCATCATCGTTGGACACGGAGTGGGCGACGAAATAGTCACCAACATGCGTAATGCAGTCAAAGCTGTTTTTGATACGCCTCGAGAAATCTTGATGCAAGACATGGTCATCAAGGGAAATTACCGAGGATTCGTTCCACTCGGATATTTCACGCCGAACTCAGGCGAAGGTACAGCAGATCAATATGAAGCGTGGAAGTTGCACAACGAAACGGATCCAAGCAATCCAGTCATTTCTGCCTGTTCGCTCTACGGACAAAACAAGTGGCCGAACATTCCTGCTGACGTGCGAACCCCCATCATGGCGTACTGGAATGCGCTGACCGAAGTGAGTAAGCGCCTCATCATCGCATTGTGTAGTCAGATGGGTGTGGATCAAAACATCTTGCTCTCGTATATGTCCGACCCGTTAACAAACATGACATTGCTCAACTATCCGCCGATGCCCCCACAGTCAGATTCGTGGGGCATTCACCCACACAAAGATTTCAACTTGCTCACACTGCTCGCCCACGACCCAATTGGTGGTCTTGAAGTGCGCAACCGCAACGACGAATGGTTATCTGCTGACTGCCCAGCAAATGGCATGGTGTTGAACGTTGGCGACATGCTCGAACTGTGGAGCGGTGGACGTTTACTCTCCACACCGCACCGAGTATTCAATCGATCTGGCAAACCTCGCCAATCGTTTCCCTACTTCTCCAAACCCCGATGGGATGTAGTGGTCGAACCCCTCCTCCCACCGATCGCAGGCTTTGACCGACCACCACTACACGTGGGTACTTCCGCGGCCGATATTTGGTATTCCAATTGGCCCGACACGGTTTCCACCGACCCCGCGCAGGTACTTGGCCAATATAAGTAGTTACTGTTGCGGGGATGACTTCGTCGCACAAAAAACCCAGCCGCAGTTTTGAGCCAAACGGTGACCTGAGCGTCACGCTCGCTAATGGCCAAGTCGCACACCGCGACCACATTGCTCAATCGCAAAGGCTTGAGCGAAAGTTTTATACCGTCTCCCCTGGCGT
>CANGZK010000040.1 GCA_947458565.1 Acidimicrobiaceae bacterium | reverse complement strand
TCGAGACACTTGGTGAACGCGGCTTAGAGAGTGTGAACCAACTTGCAAGTGACACCATAGACAAATATACGTCTGAGGGTCGCAACGTCTTGATTGTTGAACCAATCCCTGAGACGAATGATTTTGACTCGAGGGTTTGTGTTTTAGATGCTTCAACGTCTGAGGCGCGCAAATTGTGTGCATTTGAAATCTCCACTGAACCCACAAAATTTGAATTGTTTGAACGAGAGTTGGACTCGACGCGCAGCAACGTAGTAACTGTGAGTATCGACGATTGGATATGCCCTCGAGCCCCTATTTGCGACCCAACTGGAAACGGTGCAATCGTCTGGTCGGACGGGAACCATATGTCACCTGGATTTGCACGAACCCTGGGTTGGCGCATGGCCGAAATTTTGAAGGCAACCCAATTCTTAGAGGCCGGAGGCCGGGGCTAACTAGCGAGGCCGTGCAGCCAAGCCTGCACATTGTTGCCCAGTGCATCCACGTCGTACCCGCCCTCTTGCAATACCACCGTTGGCAAACCCATCTGACGCACTAAATCACCACTGCGCTTGAAGCCGTCTTGAGTAACCGATAAATCGCTAATTGGGTCTGTGAAAAATGTGTCAAGCCCGAGTGAAACGATCACCATGCTTGGTCCAAATTTGGTGATGGCCGCACATGCTTTATCAAGTGCCGACAGGTAGAAATCGTCCTCTGTGCGAGCAGCGAGTGGCACGTTAAACGTCGAACCGCGTCCTTTTCCGGATCCTTGTTCATCGCTGTAGCCGGTGAAGTACGGGTAAGCACGCTGTGGGTCGCCATGCAGCGACACATACTGCACATCGTCGCGTTCGTAGAAAATCTCTTGGGTGCCATTGCCATGGTGATAGTCAACGTCAAGCACTGTCACCTTCGTGCCAGTGGTGGTGGCCACATGGTGTGCGGCAATTGCTGCGTTATTGAAGAAGCAATATCCGCCATACAGATCGGTTGTGGCGTGATGGCCTGGAGGCCTGCACAAACCGTACGAATACGACTCGCCATCAAGAACCAGCTTCGTTGCAGTGAGAGCAGTATCGACCGCAGCACGTGCTGCTGTGTAGGTGCCCTCGGTGAGCGGTGTTGTCGTCTCAAAGCACCACCAGCCAAGTCGGGCGTTAACGGCTGCGGGTTCTTCAATTTGACTCATTGCTTCACGCAAAGAAGGGCGATAAAAGAAATCGGGAACGACTTCGTGACTTGGACGCACCTCACGCTGATAGTCGGCCCATGCAGTCATCAAAAACTTATTCAGGCCTGGCGTATGGACTGCATCAATTGGTTCTGTGCCCCACTCGGTCGGCGACAAAAATTCCATTGTTGAATCGTTGATCAAGGTCTCTTTAATCGCTTCAGCGCGACCGATGTGCTCGAACGGCGAAGCGGAACGTGATGCTGAAATCTCTTCATGTGGGTTATGACCCATATGTGCTGGTGTGTAAACAACTTTCATGAATTCTCTTCTCGTCTCGATCGCTTACTAGTCGTACTGGGGTCGGGCGCGAAGTGTGCGCTTGATCTCTGACACACCCGACTCTGCGATCACTTGCACCGCATCCCAAAGTCGAACCGCTTCATCTCCTCGCGGAATCTTGGAAATCACTGGGCCAAAGAGACTCGCTTCTCGATCTGTCTGTGGATTGAAGGTGATGATTGGTGTTCCAACATCTTTGCCAGTTCGTTCAAGTGCAGCTTGCGACTCAAATCGGATGACTTCATCATGAGTGGCGTCAGTACTTGATTCGGCCCACTTGTTTGGCAAACCAGCCTCTGTAAGCACTTTCACATAAAACGCTGGCGAATCCTTCATTGCCTCTTCGCGTCGATGGTATGTGTGCAGCGCTGTGCCAAATGCGGTGTACACACTTGCAACACCGGGGTTGCCTTCTGCTGTACGAGCCGCACTTGCAATGCGCAATACTTCCAAGCCAAAAACATGTCCTTCGAGATGTCCTGGTGACATCTTGGAATAGTCAGTGCTCTCATTGATCATTTTGAGCGAAATGAACTTCCACGACACTTCGTAGTTGCGCAATTGTTGAACTTCGGTCACCCACCTGCTGGTGATCCAGGCCCATGGGCAGATCGGATCGAAATGAAAATTAATGTCGGCCATAACCGACAAGACTAGTCGCGCGCGATTTGGCGCAGCTCGAATGTTTCGATGATGTCGCCTTCTTTGAGATCCTGGAAGTCTGTGAGGCTGATACCACACTCGAAACCTTCACGAACCTCACGGACATCATCTTTGAAGCGGCGCAGTGAGTTGATCGCGCCCTTCCAAATGATTGTGCCGTCACGAAGAAAGCGAACCTTGGATCCGCGAGTAACAACACCCATACGAACCGAGCAACCCGCAATGGCTCCGACCTTTGGTGCGCGGAATATCTCGCGCACTTCGGCTTCGCCAGTGACCACTTCTTCAAATTCTGGGGCAAGCATGCCCTTCATGGCCTTTTCGATGTCTTCAATCAACTTGTAAATGATTTCGTAGGTGCGAATCTCGACGCCTTCAGCCGCAGCCATATCGCGTACTTTGCGATCTGGTCGCACATTGAAACCGATCAATGTGGCATTAGTTGCTGCGGCGAGGGCGATGTCGTTTTCGGTGATTGCACCGACAGCACGGTGCACAAATGCCGCACGCACGTCGTCACGCTCGAGTTTGCGTAAGCTCTCAGTCACTGCTTCCAACGAACCATGCACGTCGGATTTGATGATGACGTTGAGCGTGGCAACTTCGCCAGCCTGAATTTGGGAGAAGATGTCTTCCAACTTGACACCACGCTGCACACGAGCATCACCGCGCTGATTGAGCGTGCGATAACGCTGTTCGCGGGCTTCGGCCACAGTCTTTGCAGTCTTTTCGTTTGGTGCAGAGCGGAATTCGTCGCCGGCATTTGGCACCGCGCTCAAACCTAGAACTTGAACCGGTGTCGAAGGACCAGCTTCTTTGATCTGCTCGCCACGATCGTTGATGAGTGCTCGCACTTTGCCCCAGGCTGCGCCAGCAACGATCGGGTCGCCCACCTTGAGCGTGCCTTTGTCTACGAGAACTGTTGCGACTGGACCACGACCAATGTCGAGTTGTGCTTCAAGCACAATGCCTTTAGCGCGACCAGTTGGGTTGGCAGTGAATTCTTCGATCTCGGCCAACACGCTCAATTGCTCGAGCAAGTCGTCAACACCAAGACCGCTTTGTGCTGCCATTTCAACAACGATGGTCTCTCCGCCCCATGCTTCTGGAGTGAGCTGATTCTCTGCAAGTTGAGCAAGTACACGCTGGACGTCTGCGTTGTCTTTATCAATCTTGTTGATTGCAACAACAATTGGAACTTCGGCAGCGCGAGCATGACTAATTGCTTCGACTGTTTGCGGCATGACACCGTCATCGGCAGCAACCATCAATACAACGATGTCGGTTACTTGAGCACCACGTGCGCGCATTTTTGTGAATGCAGCGTGACCTGGTGTGTCAATAAATGTGATCGACTTGCCTTCTTTAACAACTTGATAAGCACCAATGTGCTGTGTGATGCCACCAGCTTCGCCACTGACCACGCTTGTTGAGCGAATGCGGTCGAGCAACGTAGTTTTACCGTGGTCAACGTGACCCATCACCGTGATGATCGGCGAACGAGGCTGTTGCAATGCTTCGTCATCGTCATCAGAGTCGTCGAACATGGCTTGCAATTCCATCTCTTCTTGTTGACCTGGATCAACAAGCAAGATTTCAGCGCTCACTTCAAGTGCGAACAATTCCATTTGCTCATCGGCAAGTGTCATGGTTGCAGTAACCATTTCGCCATGCTCGAGCAAGAAACGAACCACGTCAGCAGACGTACGATTCAATTTTGGAGCAAACTCTTGTGCAGACGAACCACGCTCGATAATGATGATGCCCTCAGGAACTGCTGCATGACTTGCCGTGTAACTCGTTGGAGTTTGCGGCAACATTTCGTCGAAGTCTTGACGACGACGAGCACGTGATTTCTTTTTAGGAGCACGACGTTGTCCGCCACCTGGACCACCGGGACGACCGCCACCTGGACGACCAGGGCCACCAGCACCTGGACCACCTGGACGAGCACCTGCGCCAGCGCCTGGACCACCCGGACGAGCGCCACCACCGAACGGAGGACGACCACCTGGGCCACCTGGACGAGCACCTGGACCACCTGGACGAGCGCCGCCCGGAGCCGAAGGACGCATTGGTCCACCAGTTCCGACTGGTCCACGACCTAGCGCGGTGCCTGAAAGACGACCTGTACGTGCACCTGCTCCACCGCCTGGTCGACCTGTTGAGGGACCAATTGGACGAGTAAGTGGAGGACGTGGGCCGCTGTCTCCTGGACGACGTGCGCCACCTGGCGGAGGAGGAATTGGACGACTGCTACCTGGCGGTGGAGGAATTGGGCGACCGCTTGGAGCTGTGCGAGCAACTGGTGCACTTGGCGCAGCTGGTGCTGGTTGCGAAGCAGGAGTTTGCTCGGTTGGCGCCGCAGGTGCGACAGGAGCCGCATCAACTGGAGCAGGTGCTGGAGCCGCCACAGGTGCTGGCGTTGGAGCAGGAGCAGTTACTGCGCGTGCAACTGGTGCAGCAGACTGGATTGGCCGCGCAGATGAAATAACTGGAGCATGCGCAACTGGAGCTTGAGGTGCTTCAACCACTTCTGTCGCCGACTCGCTTGTATCGGCTGAAGTTTTGTCAGCAACAGTTTTTTTCGCAACTGCCTTCTTAGCAACGGCTTTCTTAGCAACAGCTTTTTTTGCAGCCGCTTTCTTGACTGGAGTTTTTTCGCTCGCATCGCCTTCAGTTTTTTTGACAGCGGCCTTCTTCACGGCCTTTTTTACTGGCTTTGGTTCTTCAGGCTGCACATCGCGCACAAGGCCTTCGCGCTGCGCCTTTGTGCGCACACGATCTGCCTGTTGCTCAATAATTGTCGAGGATTGTGTTTTTACACCAATGCCCATCTTGCCGCACAAATCAAGGGTCTCTTGATTGGACATGCCGAGCTCTTTAGCAAGCTCATGAACGCGCAAGATCTTGGCCAAGTGTTATTTCCCCTCACCATTTGTTGCGGCGTCAGAAATTGAACCACCTGTGTTTTGCGCCCATTGTTCTTGGCTTACAACAGAACCATCTGCTGCATGCCATTCCATTGCGCCTGTCTCTGCATTAGTGACCCACTCGCCTTCGGCGTAGTCGGCTGCAGGTGCATCTTCAGTAACCACTGCTGTGTAGCCAGATGTTTCGTCAGCCGCTTGTGTCTCGCTCTTAATGTCGAGACGCACACCGGTGAGTCGTGCTGCAAGGTTAGCGTTGACACCCATCTTGCCGATTGCCAACGAAAGTTGGAAGTCGGGAACGATGACATCTGCTTGCGTACCGTCGCTGCTCAAACGAACATCGGTGACCTTTGCAGGCGACATTGCTTTGGCAATGAAGTCACGCACATCTTCGCTGAACGGAATGATGTCAACTTTTTCGCCGCGCAATTCGGTGACGACCATGCGAACACGACCACCGCGTGCTCCTACGCATGCGCCAACTGGGTCGACGTTGTGGTCATTTGACCAAACTGCGATCTTGGTGCGTTGTCCTGGTTCGCGTGAGCAAGCCTTGATTTCAACAACGCCATCAGCGATTTCTGGCACTTCAAGCTCGAACAAACGCTTGATGAGACCAGGGTGCGTACGGCTCACAACGATCTGTGGGCCCTTTGGAGTTTTGCGAACTTCGACGATGTATGCCTTGAGTCGTGCGTTTGGCTCGCGCACTTCGCCTTGCACTTGCTCAGCTTGCGGCAACAGCGCTTCTACGCGGCCAAGGTCAAGCAAGGTGTACTTGGTATCGGTCTTTTGCACGATGCCCGAAACAATGTCACCTTCGCGGTTTGCGTATTCCTCAAACTTGCGATCGCGTTCTACTTCACGAATGCGCTGGCTCATCACCTGACGGAAAGTTTGCGCAGCAATACGGCCGAGTTCGTCTTTCTTTGGCGTGTCGTCGCGCTCGTTGATCCAGTTGCCGTCATCATCCACGTCGTATGCGGTGAATGTGATGTCCATGTTTTCTGGGTTGATACCGACGATTACTTCTTCGGCTGCTCCCTGACGCTTTTTGTACGCAGTCGCTAGTGCTTCAACGAGCACCTGCAAAAGAGAGTCGACGGAAATACCGCGGTCCCCTGCCAACATGCGGATTGCTTCTGTCATATCGAGATTGCTCATGATTCGTTGACCTCCGATTGCGTCTTGGTATTCACTTTTGTTGCACCCGACTTTGGAGTTGGGCCCCATTCAAACACTGTGCGAGCGCGATCGATCATGTCGTATCCGATCGTCATCTCAGTTATTTCGGTTGTTGACTTATCGTTCAGTCGAACGACAATGTTGTTATCGTCAGCCGACAACAACACACCTTGAGCGCGACGCACGCCATTAACGGCTGCAGTCAAGCGAATAGCGACGACTTTCCCAACTTCGCGAATGAAATGTCGTGGAACACGAAGTGAGCGCTCGAGACCTGGGCTAGTCACTTCGAGTGTGTAATGGCCAGGTACTGGGTCACTGTGGTCGAACTCGCGCGAGATGAGGCGGGTGATGAGTGCAATCGACTCCATGTTGACCCCCGATGGGCCACCGGTTGGGGTGTCGACAACTACGCGCAAAATGCCACCCTGGTATTCGACGTCGTACAACTCAAGACCAAGGTCGGTCACGATCGGAAGAATGAGAGCAGAGACACGATCAACGACAGGGTTCAACTTGGTGCTTCCACGTGCTACTGACATGTTTTTCTCTCCCTTCCTATGTGCTTCTGGCAAAACTTTGGCTTGTTTTGGGGGTTTGACACCTCAAAAACAAGTCCCCGTAATGAACAAAAGGCGTGGGTCGAGACCCACGCCTTCAGCTCGACGAACTATAAAGGACCTCTTCATTATATCTCCGCGAACTAAGGTTCGTCACGGCTCACCCAACAGGCCAAAGGCATTTAGACGATAATTGCAGGGTAAGTACCAAGTAAATTCAGTTAGCAACAAGCCCGAAACCCAACCATGAACGAAACGAAGTAACCGCGCGTGATCAACAAAATGTCCACCCTGTTTGTTCGCACACTGCGCGATAACCCTGTTGATGCCGAGGTTCCAAGCCACCGACTGCTTGTGCGGGCTGGATACATTCGCCGTGCAGCACCTGGTGGCTACACATGGCTTCCGCTTGGCTGGCGTGTGTACCAACATGTCGCAGAGATCATTCGCCAAGAGATGGACAACATTGGCGCACAAGAAGTCAACTTTCCCGCCATGTTGCCCCGTGAGCCATATGAAGCGACCGGCAGATGGACCGATTACGGCGACAACCTGTTTCGACTTCAAGACCGACGCAAGGTCGACTTCCTTCTCGGCCCCACCCATGAAGAAATGTTTACGCTGCTCGTAAAAGATTTGTACTCGAGCTACAAAGACCTACCACTCTCGCTCTACCAAATTCAGACCAAGTTTCGCGACGAAGCACGCCCACGTGGCGGACTGTTGCGCGGGCGCGAATTTTCAATGAAGGATTCATACAGCTTCGATATTGACGACGAAGGCTTGCAACAGAGCTACGACGCTCACCGCAACGCTTACGTACGTATTTTCGAACGACTTGGGTTGCCATTTGCGATCGTGTCTGCGATGTCGGGTGCAATGGGCGGGTCAAAGTCCGAAGAGTTTTTGTTTCCGTGCGAGATTGGCGAAGACACTTTCGTGCAATGCACAAAATGTGATTACTCAGCCAACACCGAAGCGGTGCGCGTAGGTGCGCCAGTCGACATTGATTCGAAGTCAACTCCGGCAGCACAAGTTTTTGACACCCCGGCAACTCCCACGATTCAAACGCTTGTGGATTTGTTTAATTCGCGCGCAGATTTACAACGATCAGACCGCCAGTGGACCGCAGCAGACACACTTAAAAACGTTGTTGTTAATTTGCGTCACCCCGATGGACGCATTGAAGCACTCGCCATCGGTGTGCCAGGTGATCGCGAAGTAGACATGAAACGTCTTGAAGCACAAGTATCACCAGCAGAGGTAGTGCCATTTGACGACACACATTTTGCAGCAAATCCAAAACTCGTGAAGGGTTACATCGGACCAAACGCCTTAGGTCTTGCACATTCAACGGGTGTGCGCTACTTGCTCGACCCACGCATCGCACAAGGTAGCGAATGGATTACTGGAGCAAATGCTGCTGGTAAGCACGTTGCGCATCTCGTACATGGCCGAGACTTCACGGCAGACGGAGTGATCGACGTTGCTGAAGTACGCGATGATGACACTTGCCCATCATGTGCCTCTGCACTCATTATCAAGCGAGGCATCGAAATCGGCCACGTGTTTCAACTGGGTCGCAAATATGCAGAAGTCTTGGGCCTGAGCGTGCTCGACAAAAATGGCAAAGCCCAGACCGTAACGATGGGTTCGTACGGCATTGGCGTATCGCGTGCAGTTGCCGCGATAGCCGAAGCAACTTGTGACGACATTGGACTTCGTTGGCCGCACGCTATTGCACCGTTTAATGTGCACATCGTGATGGCCGGAAAAGAAGATGATCTCATCACTAAAACCGCAAACGACCTCGCCAACACTCTTGATTCATCGGGCATTCGCGTGCTGCTTGATGATCGCGTTGGTGTTTCGCCTGGCGTCAAGTTCAAAGATGCAGAACTGATTGGCAATCCAATCATCGTTGTCGTGGGCAGAGGCGCAGCCAATGGTGTTGTCGAGGTACGCGACCGCCTGACAGGCAATGCCTCTGAAATAGCAATTGCAGATGCCGCGGCACACGTAAAAAGCGCCTGCGCGACGAGCTAGCAATGCACTTACTGCGAGGCGTTGTCCAGCACTACGACTGGGGCGATCAACAGTTCATTCCAGAATTTCTCTCGACTGAAGCTGATGCGCGGCCATGGGCCGAGCTGTGGTTTGGCACACATCGTGGTGGTCCATCACTCGTAAAAAACGCAACTGGAAGCCAACC
>CANGZK010000039.1 GCA_947458565.1 Acidimicrobiaceae bacterium | reverse complement strand
GTGTTGATTGCAACAGCTGTTTTGCTAGTTGACCAGGCAAAAGGCCTTTGCCTGAGGGAGGCTAAATCGGACGTCGCACTGTCTGGCCCGACGCTTCAGATAGTCAAATCGATCTTGATGCTTTGTGGCCTAGCAATAGTTTTGGGCACTTTGGTGACCGGAACAGGACCTCATGCAGGGGATGAGAACGCAGTCCGTTTAAACCTCGACCTCAGAACCATCACCCGTGCGCACAGCGTTGCAGTACTGGCTTGCGTTGGGCTTACGTTTGCTCTGTTTTTGCGTATCAAGAAAAGATCCGACGAATGGAAGATCCTTGGGCGACCACTTGAGGTGTTCCTAGGTGCAGCAGTAGCGCAAGGTGCGCTGGGGTATCTCCAGTATTTTTCAGGTGTCCCCGCACAGTTGGTTGCTATCCACATCGCTCTTGCGGTAGCAGTGTGGATTTCGGTTTTACGACTCGGTTTGGCTAGCCGTAGTTAATTGCCTTTTCGTGGGCCCAATGTGCTTGACTTGATTAACTTGAAATTGGGAGAAAATCTGTGACTATTGGCAAGACAGGGGGGCGAGCATTGCAGTTCATGCGTGTCGTCTTGGTTGTTGTCGGTTCACTTTTTATGTTCGGCGCTCCCGCACAAGGTGCTGCTGCCGAAAGTGAGTTGACAATTGTTGCCTCGGTCCAGAACCAAACCGTGCTTGATGGTGTTTCGGAGAAACAACCAGTTGCTGGCGTAACCATTACCGTCACATTTGCTTCAGGTGCGGTTGTTGGAACAGGAGTTACCGACACATCAGGTCTGATTTCCTTCCCTGTGAAAACACGTGATGACTATTTGGTGACGTTGGACATCGCTACGTTGCCAAATGGATTTGCGATGATCGATGAAGCAAAAGCAGTTTCGAGTATCAAGAAAGATGATTTCACCACGTCAGTTAAACGGGCAACGTTTTTTACTGGTTCGTCCAATACTTCGAGTCAGACACTGCTCGATCGAATGATCCAGCGAGGTGCAGATGGTCTTCGGCTCGGATTGGTTATTGCGATGTGCGCAGTCGGACTTTCACTTATCTTCGGAACCACAGGGCTGACAAACTTTGCTCACGGTGAGATGGTGACATTTGGTGGCTTAATGGCGTTCTTGCTCAATGTGACGATGGGAATTCCGTTGCTCATTTCTGCGCCGATCGTTGTCGTGTTGGGTGGATTATTTGGCCTTGCCCTCAATGTGTTTATTTTTGGCAAATTGCGAAGGCGTGGCGTTGGACTTATTTCGCAATTGGTCGTTTCTGTCGGGCTCTCGATCGTTTTGCGCAACATGTATTTGTATCAATTTGGTGGTCGCACAAAGCCACTCAATGATTACAGTGCCCAAACAGTGATGCGGCTGGGCCCAACATCAATTACCCCACGAGACTTGACGACAGCAATTCTTTCCTTGCTTGTTTTGGTCGCTGTTGCTTTATTCATTCAAAAATCACGCACAGGTAAAGCCATACGCGCAGTTTCTGACAACCCGACATTGGCGTCCTCAACTGGAATAGATACGCAACGCATCATTCGGATCGTTTGGTTTGCTGGTGGAGCACTTGCAGCGCTTGGCGGAATATTTAGAGGACTTGACGAGCAGGTTGGCTTCGAGATGGGTTCGCGCTTGGTGTTTTTGATGTTTGCAGCAATCACGCTTGGTGGACTCGGATCGGCCTTTGGCGCTTTGGTGGGCGGCGTAATGGTAGGAATATTCGTCGAAATGGCTTCGCTCGTGGTTCCAGCAGAGTTGAAGAATGCGCCCGCTTTACTCATCCTGATCATCGTTTTAGTTGTCCGGCCTCAGGGCATTCTCGGCCGTAAGCAAAGGGTTGGTTGATTTATGGACTGGATAAATATTCTGCAAAACACCTGCAGAGCCCTTACCGGCGTAGATGCCGCATACTTTGCATTGGCTGCGATTGGTCTCAATGTGCAATTTGGCTACACAGGATTGCTCAACTTTGGTCAGGCGGCATTTATGGCCTGTGGTGCCTATGGCATTGGAATGACGAGCAAGTACTTCGGTATTGGTATGTGGTGGGGAATTCCCATTGGTATGGCTTTCGTAATTGTTCTTGCACTACTCGTAGGCATCCCAACGCTTCGATTGCGCGCTGACTATCTCGCAATCGTGACCATAGCTTTGGCCGAAATGGTGCGATTGATCGTTCGCTCAGTTCGCTTCAAGCAGTACTTCGGCGGTAGTGACGGCATCAACGGATTTAGCATCCAGTTTCGCGAGCTGAGCCCATTTGACCCAGGTGCCCAATACGGAATCAAACCATTCCAGTACAGCGGTTACACCGTGTGGACTTTGCTAGTTGGCTGGGCACTCGTTGGAATCTTCGCCACGCTCGTATTCATGTTGATGCGCAGCCCTTGGGGAAGAGTTGTGAAAGCAATCCGGGAGGACGAGGACGCGGTTCGAAGTCTCGGCAAGAGTGTGTACAGCTACAAGATGCAGTCATTAATTATCGGTGGTCTTATCGGCATGTTCAGCGGTGTGATCTTTGCTCTAGACCGAGGCTCAGTGCAACCTGATAACTACAGCCGCGATGTGACTTTCTATATTTTGACAGCGCTTGTGCTCGGCGGAGTTGCCAAGGTGTCAGGATCAATTGTTGGATCAATGTTGTTCTGGGGAATTTTCGTCTTTAGCGATAACTTTCTGCGCGAACTCACCAAGGATCAGCCACTAAGGATTTTTGGCGTGACCGTGATGCAGAAGATTCAGGTTGGTGCCATCAATTACATGCTCATAGGAGTTGGTTTGATGCTCCTGATGACATTCCGTCCACAAGGTATTTTTGGCAACCGCAAAGAGATGGCACTCGATGCCCGATAATCAAATTATTTCTGATGCGCAGGCGCGCGCAATTGCTGCGTTGTCAACAGTTTCGCCTTCTCCGGGCGCCCCAAAGCAGGATCCCATTTTGTTTGCAGACAAGATTCAAAAGAATTTTGGTGGCGTCGTTGCTGTAGATGTTGACCACATCGAGATTCAGCGCGGATCAATTACTGCGCTGATTGGACCCAATGGGGCAGGCAAGACAACGTTGTTCAACTTGCTCACCGGTTTTGATACTCCCGACACAGGTCAATGGCGTTTTGACGGACGAAGCATGGAAAAAATCGTGGCTCATAAAACGGCGTCGATGGGAATGGTGAGAACCTTCCAATTGACAAAGAGCCTTACCAAAATGTCCGTAATCGAGAACATGAAGTTGGGTGCCACACATCAGGTTGGAGAAAAGTGGTGGAACGCTTTGCTGCCGTTTCGATGGAAGAAGCAAGAGCAGATCATCGAGCAGCGGGCCGATGCTCTTCTCAGGCGGTTCAAGATCGACCACATGCGAAGTGAGTACGCGGGCACATTGTCGGGTGGTCAGAGAAAGCTGCTCGAAATGGCGCGAGCGTTGATGACCAATCCTCGTTTGGTCATGCTTGATGAGCCTATGGCGGGCGTAAACCCCGCTTTGAAGCAGAGTCTGCTCGAGCACATTCGTGGACTTCGAGACGACGGCATGACCGTCTTGTTCGTTGAGCACGACATGGACATGGTGAACGATGTTTCCGATTGGGTGATTGTTATGGCTGAGGGTCGGGTCATCGCAGAAGGTACGCCCGCACAAATCTCGGCAAATCCTGCAGTTATCGAGGCATATTTAGGGAGTCACCAGGGTAAATCTCTGATGGAGGAGAAGTCATGAGTGACGATCGCGTTCTTATTGTCGATGAGTTGGTTGCTGGTTACACACCTGAAGTGAACATCTTGAATGGTTGCAACATCGAGGTAGGTAAGGGCGAGTTTGTAGGTGTTATCGGGCCAAACGGTGCTGGCAAGTCCACGGTGCTCAAGGCGATCTTGGGGCAATGTGGAGTGCGATCCGGCTCAACTAAATTCCTTGGAGAAGATATAACCGGATTGCAGGCTCACCAGCTTGTTGAGCGCGGCGTTGGTTACGTGCCTCAGACACAAAATGTGTTTCAGAGTTTGACTGTCGCTGAGAACCTTGAAATGGGATGCTTTATTAAGCCCGAGGTATTTAACGAACGATTTGATTACGTGACGACATTGTTTCCCAAACTTGGTCAAAGAGCTTCTCAAAAAGCGGGATCGCTATCGGGTGGAGAGCGCCAAATGGTCGCCATGGGTCGAGCATTGATGATGGAACCGAAGTTGTTGCTCTTGGATGAACCGTCGGCTGGATTGTCACCGGTTTTGCAAGACGAGGTGTTCATTCAATGTAAGCGCATCAATGCTGAAGGAATCGCAATTTTGATGGTTGAACAGAATGCGCGTCGCTGCTTACAAGTTGTTGACAGGGGATACGTACTCGATCAAGGGCGCAATGCATATACCGGCACGGGCCGTTTGCTTCTCGAAGATCCAAACGTAATCAAGTTGTACTTGGGTACTTTGGCCAAAGCCACAGGTGGCTGAATCGCGATAGCGGATTGGTCTAGGCCCCGAGCTTGCGCCCGGGAAATGAAAAGGCCCCGAGCTTGCGCTCGGGGCCTAGACATATAGTTCTGAAGAACTAGTGGTTACTTACCAGCGTCAAAGTTCTCGCCGAGTGCGTTACCCATGTTGCCGTCACAACCGTAGACCTTCTTGACTTTTGGTCCAATGCCTTGCTCCACCATGGTGCGCAAGATACGTGAGCCTTCGTCGAAAGTTACGAGCATGATTGCGTCTGGGTTAGCAGCAACAACTTCTGCAACTTCAGCATCGAATGACACTGCAGCTGGATCGTAGATCTTGGTGCCGAGGACTGTTACGCCCGCTGCTTCAAGGTTCTTGCTGATCGATGCTGCAAGTCCTGTGCCGTATGCATCGTCGAGTGCCATGATGTACACCGAAGCGTTGCCATCTTCTGCAATCAAACCTGCAAGCACCGCACCCTGAAGGGTGTCTGGTGGTGCGTTACGGAAGTACAAAGCGCTGTCAGCATAAGTTGACAATGCATCTGATGTGTTTGCTGGGCTGAACTGTACAACGCCTGCCTGGGTGATCTTGTCGATCACTTTCAACGAAACGCCGGACGATGCTGCACCAATGATGGCGTCAACATTTTCGCTCAAGAGACGGTCAACAGTTGTTGAAGCCGTGTCAGTCGAGTTGTCACCAGAGTCACCTTGGCTGTAAAGAACTTCTTTACCAAGTACGCCACCAGCGGCATTGATCAAGCTCAATGCGTATTCAACACCTGCGAATTCTGGAGCACCAAGGAATGCAAGGTTGCCAGTTTCTGGAAGCATTGAACCGATTTTCAACTGTCCGTCACCCTCACGAGCAACTGTTGTCTTTTGTGCCGGAACGTAGTCTGACTCTGGAGCCGATGCTGGAATGTATGTCGCATCTGCGTAGTCAAAACGGTTTGTTGCATCAAATGTCAAGACGCCGTAAGAAGCCTCAATTGGCTCTCCGTTGCCGTTCATTGTGTTTGGGCCAGAAGCACCGTCGTAGTCGATGTCAGTTCCTGCTTGTACAAGAGCGACACAGTCTGCGAACGTTGTGCACTTTTCGCCGTCACGTGAAACTGCAATGATTTCGTCAGCAAGTGCGCTGCCGTCTGTCTTTGCTGCTTCTGCTGCGAGAGCGATCAATGTCACTGCATCGAATGCTTCTGCGGTGTACGAGAAGTCAACGAGTGCTTCGTTGCCTGCTGCGGTCCAATAAGCATTGACTGCATCCTTGAACTCAGCGGAGAGTTCAACGAGTGGCATTGTGCCTTTCATGCCTTCCAAATCTCCACCAGCAGTTGCTGCTGGAGTTGTGGTGTCAGTTGCGGTATCGCTGCTGCCGCCACAGGAAACAGCAACAAAGCTGAGACCTATAACAAGAGCACCGAAGCGCTTCAAGTTTGATTTCTTCATGTGTTTTTCTCCCCCTAAAAGCCGGAAGGCGGGGTGCCTTCCTGGGTTAGGAATAACAAGCCTAGGGGGATATCAGGATGCTGGCAATCCTTGCAAGGGCGCTGCTGCTTTAGAAAGCCGATCGGTGATGGCGGCCCCCAGCCCTGTATTCACGGGCAATACCGCAATGAGGGTTCGGATCTGGTCAGTATCCGCTTGACGGAGGTCGTTGTAAAGCAGAGATGCATACAGCGGGAGATTTTCGCATCGATTCAAAATTCGGGCGGGCATCAGCTGAGGCTCGAGTGTCTTTAGCAACCGAGAGGCTTCGGCCTCGGTCTCGACGAGACGAACCTGGCATGTAGGTCTGTAGTGACTCTGGAGCATTCCAGAGGCGCGCGAAATGCCATCGGATCTTTTGATTTGATAGCCCAAGATTTGCTCAATGTCTTCAACGAGTATTCCTCCTGGGCGTAAGAGTTGAGGCGGCGAAACCGAAAAATCCACGATCGTTGATTCAACACCTATCGAACAAGCACCATCGTCAACGATGAGATCCACATCAGATTGCAGATCGTCACACACGTGTTGCGCAGTGGTCGGACTCACCTTGCCAAAGCGGTTAGCTGATGGTGCTGCAATGGGCGATCCAAGCAGCGTGATGAGTTGACGAGTGAAAACATTGTCGGGAAGACGCACCGCAACTGTTTCTCGTCCGCCAGTTATGTCGTTAGAAACTTGATTGCTTCGCTGCAGCAAAATCGTAAGTGGGCCTGGCCAACATGAACCAGCAAGTTTGAGTGCATCATCCGAAATGTTTACCGCAACATCTTGCAGTTGTTTCAATTCAGCAATGTGCACAATCAGGGGATGATCTTGGGGACGACCCTTGACCGCGAATATTTGCGACACCGCATTTTTGTTGTTGATCGCTGCACCAAGCCCATACACGGTCTCTGTCGGAATCGCGACAAGTCCGCCTGCTGTCAGAATTTTGACTGCAACTTGCAGTGTTGCAGGATCCGACGCAGGAGCGATATTGCAGATCGTCGCTGAGTGCTGAGTCTGCTCGGATGGTTGGCTCATATGCCCTGAACTGTACAAAGTTTGACCTTTGCGCATGCGTTATGCAGTAGTATTACTTGGCTTTACAGGCCAGATTCGGAGACAGGCTGACATGCGATTTCTCAACGAAGCACCCTCGTTTGATCTGACATACAACGATGTTTTCATGGTTCCAAGCATGTCAACCGTTCAGTCACGTCAAGGCGTCGATCTGTCAACTCCTGATGGTCTCGGTACAACAATTCCAGTTGTGGTTTCGAACATGACCGCTATTGCAGGTAGACGCATGGCAGAGACCGTCGCTCGCCGTGGTGGATTGGTCGTTCTTCCACAAGACATTCCTCTTGACGTGGTACAAACGGTTGTTGACTTCGTCAAATCGCGCCACACAGTATTCGAAACACCAATCACAATGCCAGGCGACGGCACAGTTGGTGAAGCACTCAGCCTCATTCATAAGCGTGCGCACGGAGCGGTCATTGTGATGGATGGGGATGGACGTCCCGCAGGCATATTCACAGAGCATGACGCGGCTGGTTTTGATCGTTTTAGTCAGTTGCATACTTCAATGAGTAGGGAATTGATCTCACTCTCTGCTTCCCAGTCAGCCGAAGAGATGTTCAATCAAATGACTGAACTTCGAATTACTTTTGCTCCGGTCATTGATAGCGATGGACGACTTGTTGGCTGTGTCACTCGCAAAGGTGCATTGCGATCAACCATCTATCAACCAGCACTCGATAAGAAGGGTCGCTTGATGATCGGAGTTGCTGTTGGTATTAACAGCGATCCAGCAAAACGTGCCAAAGCACTTGCATCAATGGGCGTTGATGTCCTTGTTGTAGATACAGCACATGGACACCAAGAACGAATGTTGCATGCCGTCAGCCAAGTCCGATCCGCAGTCGACAATCTGCCCGTAGTTGCCGGCAACGTAGTCACAGCCACTGGCACAAGACAACTCATTGAAGCTGGTGCCGACATTGTCAAAGTAGGTGTAGGGCCAGGTGCAATGTGCACCACACGCATGATGACAGGTGTTGGTCGCCCTCAGTTTTCAGCGGTGCTTGAGTGCTCTGCCGAGTCCGCTCGTTTAGGCACACATATTTGGGCCGATGGAGGCGTGCGTTACCCGCGCGATGTGGCATTGGGGCTAGCCGCAGGTGCGTCAAACGTGATGTTCGGATCGCTACTTGCAGGTACATATGAGAGCGCAGCAGACACACTTCGAGATTCCGATGGTCGACTGTTTAAGGAAAGCTTTGGCATGGCTTCAAACCGGGCCGTTCGAAATCGCACTCGCAGTGAGACAGCGCTTGATCGTGCGCGAAAAGAGTTGTTCGAAGAAGGCATCAGTACATCACGTATGTATCTCGATCCTGAGAGACCAAGCGTTGAAGACATCATCGACCAAATTGTCGCTGGTGTTCGCTCGTCTTGCACCTACGCAGGTGCAGACTCAATCCCAGCATTTGCGGAACGTGCGGTTGTAGGAATCCAGAGTGCATCTGGTTATGAAGAAGGTCGAGCACGGGACACCAGTTGGTAATGACGCCAAGTGTCAATGTGGTGGCGATCGACGGACCAGCAGGCGCAGGCAAATCAACAATTGCACGTGAATTAGCACGAGTTCTCAACTTGCCATACCTTGACACAGGCGCGATGTATCGCGGTATTACGTGTGCAGTTTTGCGAAAAGGTGTGAACCCGATCGATGATGCTGCGGTTTCACAGCTTGCCCTCGCTACACAGTTAGAAATATCCGAAGATGGACTGCTTGTAGATGGAGTTGATGCAACTGTCGATATTCGCGGTGAAGCCGTGACCAGGGCAGTGAGTTCGGTCGCAGCGAATTCGGAAGTTCGCCGCGATCTTCGTGAGCGTCAACGATCCTGGGTTGCGTTGCGGGGTGGTGGGGTAGTTGAAGGTCGCGACATAGCAACTGTCGTGTTTCCCGACGCGCGACTCAAGGTATTCCTCACTGCGAGCCCGCTTGTTCGAGCGCAACGCCGTGTCGCCCAAATCGGTGGTGACGTAGAGCAAATTGCTCTCGATATTGCCGAGCGAGATCACAAAGATTCAACACGCAGTGACAGCCCGTTACGCGAGTCCGAAAATGCAATACTGGTAGACACAAGCGACCGCTCGATAGAAGATGTTGTGAAGCAGATTGTTGAAGTTTTTCATGGCTGATGTAACTACAAAACTCGCTGGTCAATCGCGTGGTAACCGTTTCTTTTATTTGTCGATCCGATTAATAGTGATCGCAATCTGTCGCGTGTACCTACGACTTCGGATTTTCGATGCTCACAAGATTCCCAAAACGGGCACATTCATTTTGGCGCCAAGTCATCGATCAACACTCGATATCCCT
>CANGZK010000038.1 GCA_947458565.1 Acidimicrobiaceae bacterium | reverse complement strand
TCGGCAATGGCCTGATCGAGCGACTTCAGTGGCACCAATTCGTAGCGCATGTTGCTCACCAAGCGCTGGGCTGCAACGGTTGTCTTGCCACTTGCTTTTTTACCGCTGATGATGGGCTTGAGAAACGACGAAAGGGTGCTCATAATTGGTCTCACTCACTTGGGTTTTGCGTATAGGGGCGTTACTAGATTATGCGAAAGTATCGGGCAACTCTGCCTTGCGCTTACCGATGTATTCCAATAATTCCGCGTCAATTGCGTCATCTAGCGCTGGCGCAACGTATGACGCAAGTCGCTCTTTGTAAATTCTGTTGGCACGCTGCGCAGCGTCCAAAGCACCGTCCTCTGTCCATTGCTCGAAACTGTTGTTGTCGGCAGTGTCCGAACGATAAAACGCAGTCTCAAAATTGGCCAACGTATGTGCTGTTCCCAAGAAATGCTGGCCGGGGACGTTTTCTCGCATTGCACTCATGGCTTGACCGTTTTCGGTTATGTCAAGACCTTTACCAAGCGTCATCATCATGCCCAGCTGATCGCAGTCGAGCACAAACTTTTCGTAACCGATCGCAAGACCACCTTCAAGCCAGCCAGCAGAATGCAACACAAAGTTTGTGCCAGCCATGATGGTTGGAATCAACGTTGATGCACTTTCGTATGCGGCTTGTGCGTCTGGCAGCTTGGATGCACACAGTGAGCCACCTGAGCGAAATGGAACCCCGAGACGGCGCGCAAGCGCAGCAACTGTGTACAGCACAATCGCAGGCTCTGGCGTGCCAAACGTTGGTGCACCGGTGAGCATTGACATTGAACTAGCAAACGATCCGAACACCACTGGAGCACCAGGGCGAACAAGTTGCGTAAACGCCATACCTACGAGCGACTCTGCAAGTGTTTGCGCCACTACCCCGGCAGAAGTTGTAGGCGCCATTGCGCCAGCCAAAATAAACGGAGTGATGATGCACGCCTGATTGTTGAGTGCGTACACCTCTGCCGACTCGAGCATCGTTGCGTCCCACACAAGAGGTGATGATGCATTGATTAAACTCGTCATCACCGTTCGGTCAGCCAAGTCGCCGCCAAAAGCAATACGTGCCAAGTTGACACTGTCTTGAGCGCGCTCGCCCGCTGTCACCGAACCCATAAAACCTTTGTCAGAGTATTTGATATGGGCGTACACCATGTCGAGGTGACGCTTGCTCACAGGAATATCGACAGGCTCACACACTGTTCCACCCGAGTGATGGATGTACGGCGACATGTACGCCAACTTGACGAAGTTTTGGAAATCTTGGATGGTTGCATATCGACGGCCATTGTCAATGTCATACACAAACGGCGAGCCGTAGTTTGGAGCAAACACTGTGGCGTTGCCGCCTATTTGCACATTGTTCTCTGGATTACGAGCATGTTGTGTGTAAATGCGAGGAGCGCTTGCTTGCACGATTGCTCTGCACATTCCACGAGGAAAACGAACTCGAGTGCCGTCAACAATTGCGCCAGCATTTTTGAATCGCTCAATCGCGCTTGGGTAGTCGCGAATCTCGACGCCAATCTCTTCGAGGATTGTGTCTGCATTGCTCTCGAGCAACGCGAGGCCTTCATCGGAAACCATTTCGTACGGGGTGATCAAGCGAGTCAAATACGCGTCGCGTTGAGCATGTGATGTTTTACGTGTTGCCTGACGAGCAGCTCGGCCGCCACCTCGCCTGTGGTTCTCTACTTCTTCAGTCATCTCACTTCTCCCTTTTGAAACAGTTCTATTCTCGCACGATTACTTAGGAACGACGTCGACGACGCTGGCCGTCGCGACCACCCTCGCTGTTTCCGCTGTTTTCAATGCGTGGGGGCAATGTCATGATGCTCTCGAGGTTTGGGCAAGGCGCGTAGGCATGAGGAAAGGCCATTGCTGCGATAAACAGATCCTGAAAACGAGGCTCAGTGGCGGTCTCGATCTTGGTGACTTTGCGGACCGCTGTTTCCATCTCAAAACGCTGACTACGAGACAGCAGAGTTTTGACAGCGCCAGCACCCGCAGCATTACCCACGGAACGCACTCCCGCAACCGGGCAATCGGGCACCAGGCCAAGCACCATCGCGTAAACAGGATCAATATGTGCGCCAAACGCACCAGCCAAACGGATATCAAGTACTTCTGGATTTCCTGCATGCTCGACCAGCAAGTCGATACCTGCTCGTAGCGCTGCTTTGGCCAATTGGATTGCTCGAATATCGTTCTGTGTAATCAACAACCTAATGTCGCCGTGTTCGTACAAGACATACGAGAATGTGCGATCGTCAGCGATTACACGAGGAGTCTTGCCAACAAGCGAACCTTGAATAACGCCGTCTTGCGAGATGATTCCCGCTAAGTACATTTCCGAAATCACTTCGATAATGCCAGAGCCACACACACCAGTTACGGGAGTATCAACAATTGCTTCCGCAAAACCTGGTTCGTCGGACCACATTTCAATGCCGATCGACCGAAAGCGTGGCTCGAGTGTATCACGATCAATTCGCACCTTTTCAACAGCACCAGCAGTAGCTCGCTGGCCACAACTGAGTTGTGCACCTTCGAATGCCGGACCTGTAGGGCTAGAGGCTGCGAATTGGCGGGTGTTGTCACCCAGCACAATTTCGGCGTTAGTGCCAACATCGATGAGCAATTGCATTGCCGTTCCGCGGTGTGGACCTTCGGACAAGATTGCAGCTGCAGTGTCGGCACCAACGTGACCGGCGATGCACGGGCCAACGTAATAACGAGCATTAGGAAGTGCGATTCCGATTTCTGTGGCCAAACCACTTACCGCTTCATCTGTGGCCAACACGAATGGTGCAGCACCCAACGGGGTCGGATCGATACCCAACAAAATGTGATGCATGATCGGATTACCGACCATCACGATCTCGAGAATTTTGTCGACAGTGGTTGCTGCCTTAGATGCCAGTTCAAGAACGAGGTCATTGAGTGACGCACGAATTACTGTCGTGAGCTCGACATCTCCGCCTTTATTCATCATCACGTACGAGACGCGACTCATCAAGTCTTCTCCGAAACGGATTTGCGGATTCATCACTCCTGCACTGCTCAAGATCTCGCCGGTGGTGAGATCACACAAGTGGCCAGCAACCGTTGTCGACCCAATGTCAATTGCGATGCCGTACATTGCGCCCACAAAACCAGGCCACGCGGCTGTAATCATTCCTGCATCAGACACATCTGCGCCACGCGCAATTGCAACAGTTGCCCCACCTTCGCCCTTGTCGATTGCTCGGTTAACTTGACTCAACGCATGCGTAGCAATTGTTGGTTTAGCGATGTGATGCTGCTCCGCAACCGCATTGCGCAATTCGGTTGAAGCAGTTGCACCGTCGCCGAGTTGCTGTGGCTCGACAGCCACGTAATACAAAGCAAACGTTGGGTCAACGATTATCGCACCCAAGTCGAGGTCTTTGCGCACAATCTGGCGGTGTACCTGACTCATTGCCGGAATATCAATGACCATGTCGCCACAAATTTTGGCCACACATCCCAAGCGGTTGCCTTCGACCAGGGGTCGATTTCCGTGGTAATCGATCTCTAATTCACCCGGCTCTGTGAGTGCGCTTGCAGTTGCTTCAATACCCCACTTCGAAAACGAACCAATGCTTGGTGTGATCTGGCAGCGGCCACAAATACCGCGACCACCACACACAGAATCCAAGTCGACACCAAGACGTCGCGCAGCATCGAGCACACTTGTGCCTGTCTCGACTTCTCCATCCAATCCCGATGGAGTAAATACAACGCGATTCGTCATGAAATCAATTTGTCCTTCTCGTTATTGTGCAGTGCGACGACGACGACCCTCGCGGTCACCACGCCCACCGGTTGGTGCATTTGGATCACGATTTTCTTTGATCCAGTTTGCGCAGTTTTGATCGTTACCGGTCAATACGTCTGCCGCCATGACGGCTGCCTTTACTTCTGGGTGTAACGGGCTCATGATTGCTGATGTCATTCCGGCACCCATCGCCATTGAGAGGAAGGTTCCTGTAATCACTTGGCGATTTGGCAAACCAAAACTTACGTTGGATGCACCACAGGTTGTGTTGACCTTGAGCTCATCGCGCAAACGACGAATAAGTGTGAATGCCTGCTGTCCGGCTTGACCAAGCGCACCGATTGGCATGACCAATGGGTCTACAACAATGTCGCTGTAGTGAATGCCATAATCGGCCGCACGATTGACAATTTTTCGTGCAACTTCAAAACGCACATCTGGATCCATGCTGATACCAGTCTCGTCATTGGAGATTGCAACCACTGCTGCGCCGTACTTTTTGACGAGAGGCAACACGCGCTCAAGGTTCTCATCTTCGCCAGTAACCGAGTTAACAAGAGCTTTGCCCTTGTAGACAGCAAGACCAGCTTCAAGCGCCTCGATAATCGAAGAGTCAATCGACAGCGGCACGTCAGTCACCGACTGAACAAGTTGTACTGCGCGCGCCAACAGTGCTGGCTCGTCAGCAAGAGGAATACCCGCGTTGACATCGAGCATGTGTGCACCGGCCAACACCTGGGCGATGGCATCAGCTTCCACTCGGCTGAAGTCGCCATTTTTCATTTCTTCTGCCAGCAATTTGCGACCTGTTGGGTTGATGCGCTCGCCAATCATGACGAATGGACGATCGAAACCGATAACGACTTCGCGTGTTGGTGAGCTCAGGATTGTATGTGTCATGTCATTTTCCGTTTCGTTGTGAGACTTATTGTTGTTCTGCTTGAGTGTCTTCGTTCATTTCTTCTTCAAGCTCTTCAAGAGCAGCCAAATCCTTGGCAGCAACCGTAAGTTGCTCGATGTCTTTCTCGAATCCACCCGCATACGCCAGCACACCTAGGTGCTGACGGGAATACTTCGCTTCGATCTCGTCGGCCACCTTCTGCGCGGCTTCGGCAAGCGTTCCTTCCAGTGGTAACGAATCTCGGCTCCACTGTGCGATGTCTTCCTCTGCCGTATAGATGTTGGCCTTGCGCTTTGCGCGGTCAATCGCGCGTTGAAATTTGGCCGAGAGCACGACCTGATAGCGATCTCTTCCCATTTGGGCGTTTACTTGCGCTGGAATATCGCGCCACTTAATCACCACTACCGAGTTTCCGCCTCTTGCCATTGTTACACGCTCTCTTTTTTCACTAGGGGGACTTTAATGTTTTTAGGGCTTTTAAATGCTACGGGAATTGAGTTTGCAAGACCTTGCACACCAACATGACGATGTTCAAACGTCAAACCAAGTTGCACTGCTGCCGCTTTTGCAAACTCAATAACTTTTAGATCAGTTGTTTGAGACAACAGAACGACGCGGGTGTAATTGGAAAAATAGGTGTCACGCAATTGAGGGTGGCGATCAAGACCAAGACCTTCCCATACCAGTGCCGTGAAATGCTTGGCCAAAAAATCGGTGAGGTAAAACGTGCCCGGTTGATCATCGTGCAGCTGTGCAAACAAATCAGAGCCAGCAAAAAATTCGTAGCAATGTGCGCCAGGAATTCTTTGCACATCGGGATAGGACTCGAGCATCCGATCAAGCGCGCCACCCGTGCCACAATCGGCATAGCCAACCATTGTTGGACGCGATCCACGACCATCTAAATGTTCACGAAGTGCAGGCACAATGCCCTCTGGCCGGTTGTGCAAGTTGGCCGGCAGGTAACGCACCTCAACAGCATCTTGTAGCCCGTTGATGTTCAGCACTTCACGAAGCTCTGACACGAGCGCCCCGCAGGCGATGATCAGCGGACGATTGTCGTCCGACATAAAAGCCTTAGTCCTTTGTTACTAGTTGACCGAAGGGCCAGGAGGCTCGGCTGTGCGCTGACGCTTTGCAGTCACCAACTCTTTTGCCATCTGTGATGCAACAGCTGCATCACGGCAATAGGCATCGGCACCGACGGCAGTTGCAAACTCTTCGTTCAACGGAGCGCCGCCAACCAAGATGATGTACTTGTCGCGAAGTCCCTTTTCTTTCATGGTGTCAACAACGACCTTCATGTACGGCATTGTTGTGGTGAGCAATGCTGACATGCCAAGAATGTCTGGTTGGTGCTCTTCGAGCGCTGCCAAGAACTTGTCGGCGTCGGTATTGATACCGAGGTCGATCACTTCGAAGCCTGCGCCCTCAAGCATCATGGCAACCAAGTTCTTGCCGATGTCGTGAATATCACCCTTTACGGTGCCAACCACTACTTTGCCAACCGACTCTGCGCCAGTTTCGGCAAGGAGTGGACGCAAGATGTGCATGCCGGCCTTCATTGCATTTGCTGCAAGCAACACTTCTGGTACAAACAAAATTCCGTCACGGAAGTCGACGCCTACGATGCGCATGCCTTCAACGAGGGCTTGCTGCAACACCTTGTCTGGTGACCATTTGCGGTCGAGCAAAATCGTGGTGCCTTCAACGATCTCTTCACCCAAACCGTCATAGAGGTCGTCGTGCATCTGCTTGATTAAGTCTTCGTCTGACAGACCTGCAAGATCGATGTCGTCGAAATCACTCATAGTTCTTTTCCCCTCGTATAACGATCAAAATGGCTACTGCTCGGCAGATATATCACCGCAAAAGCAGGTTAGCAGGGCTTAGGCCCCGACATGGCGGTAGAACTCAACCGACTCTGGGGCAAGGGGTGTCTTGCCCAAAATGAGATCGGCTGCCTTTTCGGCCACCATCATTACTGGCGCATAAATATTGCCATTCGTCACATATGGCATCACCGAGGCATCCACCACCCGCAAACCCGCCATTCCATGCACGCGCATAGATGTGGGGTCGACAACCGACATCGCGTCAGTCCCCATTTTGCACGTGCACGATGGGTGATACGCGGTCTCGCCGTCTTTGCGAACCCAGTCCAATATCTGCTCATCGGTTGCAACTTGGGGTCCAGGCGAAATCTCGCCGCCATTAAAAGGATCAAACGCAGACTGACCAAGAATCTTGCGCGCTGCAGAAATTGCTTCTACCCACTCTCTCTTGTCTTCAAAAGTTGAAAGATAGTTGAAGGTGAATGCGGGCTTGTCGCGCACATCGGCGGAGACCGCTTTGAGACTGCCACGAGAGTTGGAGTACATAGGGCCGATGTGGACTTGATAGCCATGTCCCCCAGCTGGCGCAGTTCCGTCATAACGAACCGCAATCGGCAGAAAATGAAACATCAAGTTTGGATACTTGACCTCATCATTACTGCGAATAAATCCGCCAGCTTCGAAATGGTTGGACGCACCAGGACCTTTTCGGAACAGCCAGGCAAAGCCGATAAAAGGTCGCTTCCAGAATTTCATCGTTGGATTCAACGACACCGGCTGCGTACAAGATTGCTGGACATACACCTCGAGATGATCCTGCAAGTTTTCGCCAACGCCCGGCAAGTGATGAACAGGTGTGATTCCAACAGAGCGCAGATCAGTCTCGTTGCCGATGCCTGACACCTGTAACAACTGCGGCGAGTTGAATGCACCACCACACAAGATCACTTCTTTTGCACGCACCGACTTGTTGCGACCAAATGGCAGCGAATACTCGACACCAACAACCGTCTTTCCTTCAGTGATGAGCTTTGTTGCTAGCGCACGACACTGCACCTTCAGATTACGACGACGCTTCACCGGGTGCAGATATGCACGTGCGGCACTGAAGCGACGGCCGCGCTTAACGTTGCGATCAAATGCCGCAAAGCCCTCTTGCTGATAACCGTTTACATCTTGCGTGATTGGATGACCCGCTTGCTTCACCGCGCTAAAAAATGCACCGAACAATGGATTCTTAACTTGCCCGCGCTCAAGACGAAGCGGGCCACTTTTGCCACGAAACTCATCTTTCGAATCAGCAGCTAAACAGTTTTCCATTCTCTTGAAATACGGAAGGCAATGTGCGTAATCCCACGAAGACATTCCTGCGTCAGCACCCCATCGTTCAAAATCGAGTGGATTGCCCCTCTGGAAAATCATCCCATTAATACTGCTTGAACCACCCAAAATCTTGCCGCGACCATGAGTCACGCGACGACCATTCATATGAGGCTCGGGTTGCGACGAATACATCCAGTCATAAAACTTGCTTCCAATCGGAAACATCAGCGCTGCTGGCATGTGAATAAACACGTCGAACCAATAGTCGGGACGACCAGCCTCAAGCACAAGAACCGAATTGTTTGGGTCGGCACTCAAACGGTTTGCCAATGCACAACCAGCCGAACCGCCACCAACAATTACATAGTCAAACGATTCTTTCACGCATTATTTATATCACAGCAAAAACGAATGGGACTTGGTATTCACCCAATCAGTACATCGACCGAATGATTAGCGCGCTTTTTTGATTGCAATCTCAATCAGTTCGCGAACCTCGCCAAGACTCGCCGACCGTGGATTAGTTTTTGCTGCTGAATCTTTGAGAGCTTTTACTGCGATTCGTTCCGCGCAATCCATTGGCACACCAATTTCGCTTAATGATTTTGGAATCCGAATCTCGTCAAGGATCACTTCAATCGCCGCAATAAAACCTGCAACAGAGTGGTCAGATATTTCCATCGCTTCAGCCATGCGACGAACTTTTTCATCCATTCCCGGCAAATTGAATCGCAAAACTACTGGCAGCAGAATTGCATTGGTATTGCCATGGTGAGTGTTGAACTCGGCTCCAACCATGTGCGAAATGGCATGCACTAGACCTAGACCTTTAAGAAAAGCTATTCCCGCCAAACATGAACCCACATGCATGCCACCACGCGCGGTGATGTTTGATGGTTCGGAAACGGCCACAGGAAGCCATCGCACGATGAGCGTCAAGGATTCGAGTGCCATTGCATCACACAACGGATGAAACCCAGGAACAAGAAAAGCCTCGATGGCGTGAACCATTGCGTCGGCTCCTGTCCAAGCTGTCAAATTTGCCGGTAATCCAATGGTGAGTTCAGGATCTAACAGCGCCAAAGAAGGCTTGAGTTCTGAGTGCCAGACGCAGTACTTCATCGCCTTCTCTGTGTGAGTAACCATTGCCGTGCTTTCGGTTTCGGCACCGGTGCCCGCAGTTGTTGGAATCGTGATGAGAATTGGAAAACTGTTTGCTTTCGAAATCAACGGCGAAGCTTGTTCGAATTCAAAGTCCCACAGATCGATCTCATTGTTAGCCGTCAGACAAATTGCCTTAGCACCGTCCATTGCACTCCCGCCGCCAATTGCGATGATCGCGTCATGACTTCCAGCAAGAAACGCAGCACGCCCGAAGCTGATCTCGGAGTCAATTGGATTTGGCGATATTCCATAAAAGACCCCTGATGCAAGACCGGCTCCAGATAAATAATCGACCAAGCGAGAAATAAACGCAAGTTCTCGACTTCCACGATCTGTAACGATCAAAGGATTGCGCACACCCAACGCAACGCATTTCTGCCCAATCTCGGCCAAGCGCCCAGGACCGTAAGCAATTGGAACAGGGAAATTCCAATCATGCGCCAGCAACATTGATGGGTCATTCATGAGTGGACTCCTCTGCACGTATA
>CANGZK010000037.1 GCA_947458565.1 Acidimicrobiaceae bacterium | reverse complement strand
GTATTCAATTGTGGTCGGGACCGGCGTCGATCCGGTGACCCTGCGCTTTTCAGGCGCATGCTCTGCCTACTGAGCTACCCGACCTTGAAGAGTGCAAGCACTCCCCAGCGGTCCCGACGGGACTCGAACCCGCGACCTCCGCCTTGACAGGGCGGCGTGAACTCCAACTTCACCACGGGACCAAATGTTTGCAACCAACTGGAAAACCAGTGAGCTGCTTATAGATGGCCTTGCTGTATTACGACTTGCTGAATTACCTAACTATCGCACCCCCAACGGGATTCGAACCCGTGCCGCCACCTTGAAAGGGTGGTGTCCTAGGCCACTAGACGATGGGGGCATGGACGAACTATCTGTTGGAAGAGCCCTTGAAATCTATCACTGGCTTTCCCTGTTTCCCCCGTGGGTACTCATACCAGTCATGAGTATTCATTTAACTGGGCAGTCACGGCCCAATCCAGCAACCAGCCGAGGTAGCCATACAGCGCAAGGCGCTGGTCGTTTGGGTCGTCTTCGTCCAAGTCAACATCAATGTCGGACTCATCTATATCCAGCACAGTGCCAAGAACGAGACGCAAGTTATTAATCGATCGCGCAAACTCGTCCAGCTCTTGAGAGGTGAGCACAGTCATGTTGTCGACAGAGTCACGCGCCAAAACTGATGTGGCCACACCAAGTGATTGCAAACGTGAAACCAACAAGTCATCGCGCATGAGACGTTGGTACTCCTCATCGTGTTTTGGATCTTGGTGATATGCAGTCGGGAAGAGTCGCTTGAGGTTTTCATCTGTCGATCCGTTCATCAAACTGTCGCGCAGTTGATCGAGCAATCCGATTAATGCTGCTTTGTCTGAACTTTCAAGCACCAACGCGTATTCGTTTTTTGCGAGTGCCCGAATTGGGCCTTTATGTTTGCGAGCCATTATGCATCTTCGCGTTGCATTGTTGCCCACAGGCCGTGCTCGTGCAGACGGTAGACGTCGAGCTCCGCTCGCTCGCGAGTGCCGTTAGAAACAACCGCTCGACCTTTGTGGTGCACATCGAGCATCAGTGCGGTTGCTTTTTCGAGGCTGTAACCAAAAAGTTTTTGCAATACGAGAGTGACATACGACATCAGATTGATCGGGTCGTTCCAGACGAGCACAATCCATGGGCGATCCGTATCAACCGCGCTATCGACGTCCGGTTCTTTGACGGTTGTCGGTCCAACTTCCGAATTGTTCACACTTCTAGTGTGCCGTAGCGGAACGGCCTTGGCGTAGCCTTGACGCGTGGCTCTAGGCGTTCAACCAATAGTTCCTTCGCGGATCAGCTCTCGTTTATTCAGTCATGGCGACGGGAAACGACGCGACGACAGTAAAAAGCAGCGCTCAAAATTCGGTTCGTACGTCGCATTGACGAAACCACGAATTATTGAATTACTACTTGTCACCACAATTCCCACCATGGTGCTCGCGGCAGGCAAGTGGCCGTCGGTCAGCCTGATGGCCATCACTTTGCTCGGCGGCTCGCTCGCTGCTGGTGGAGCAAATGCAATCAATATGTATATAGACCGCGATATTGATGCATTGATGGTGCGCACACAAGGTCGACCGTTGGTTACAGGTGATGTAAGCCCTCGAAATGCACTTGTTTTTGCTGTTCTCCTCCAGATCGCTGCGTTTGCGGTGCTGTGGAGCGGCGCAAATTTACTTTCGGCATTGTTGGCTCTGAGCGCAACGATGTTTTACGTCTGCATCTACTCGTTGTGGCTCAAGCGCACGAGCAAACAAAACATTGTTATTGGTGGTGCTGCCGGAGCAGTGCCGGTCTTGGTTGGTTGGGCCGCAGTGCAAAACTCGCTGGGCTGGGCTCCAGTGATTTTGTTTTTGGTCATCTTTTTTTGGACACCGCCACATTTTTGGGCCTTAGCAATTCGCAACTCCGACGACTACCGAGCAGCCGGCGTGCCGATGTTGCCCGTTGTTGCCACCATGCAGGAAACAGTTCGCTCAATGGTCATCTATTCGGTGATCCTGACAGCCACTTCGCTCGCGCTGGTTCCCGTTGCCAATCTTGGCTATATATATGGAATTACAGCATTGATATTTGGGACCCTCTTTATTCTCGGTTCGATCCGATTGGGCCGTGACCCATCCGAATCCCGTTCAATGCGGTTGTTCTCGTTTTCAATTACCTATGTCTCGGTGTTGTTTATGGCAGTGACCGTAGACGTGCTCGTGAATTAGTGCTCAGTGCCAGAAGAAGTTCGGGCACGCGGCCTACTCATTGTTAGTCTGTTCTAGTTATGAGTACGGTCAATTCCACTGTCACTGCAGGCCATGCCCCTGCATCTAGCGCCCTCGGCACGGTGGCAAATTGGATAACCACAACCGATCATAAAAAGATTGGTCGCCTCTTTGTGGGCGCCAGTGCACTCTGGATGCTGAACATCGTTGGCGTCGGAATCGCACTTGGCATTGAGCGCATTGCTCCTGATACAGCGATCTTTAATTCAAATAGCGTTACTCAGCTTTTTGCAATGCTCCGCACTGGGGCAACTTTCGGCGTTTTATTGCCACTCGCACTCGGGTTCGGTATTGCTGTTGTTCCAACACAGGTTGGTTCGAAGTCGCTGAGTTTCGCGCGTCTCGCAATGTTTGGTTTTTATGCATGGCTGATCGGTAGTGGCCTGGTGATTGGGTCAATCATTGCCAATGGTGGTCCAAGTGGCGGAAACGCACAAATGGTTGATCTGTATTTGATGGGTGTTGGAGTCGGTGTAGTTGGTGTGATTGCGGCTTCGGTATCGCTTCTCACAACAGTTTTGACATCGCGACAAACCGGGCTTTCGTTGCTCGAGATTCCAATGTTTTCTTGGTCGGTTTTCGTAGCCGCAATTTCAATTGTCTTGACCTTGCCTGTTTTGCTCGGCTCGCTCATTTACGTCGCAGTTGATCATCACTACGGACGTCTGGTTTTCGGAGGCAACGAAGGAATCGATATGTGGTTGGGTTGGGGTTTTAGCCAGCCTCAAACGTTCCTCTATGTCATCCCTGCAATTGGTTTGCTCGCCGAGTTGGCACCTGTTGCTGCACGAATTCGCCAACCATTGCGTGGTGCGATGTTGGTCGGCGTAGGACTTGTTTCGACCGCCATCTTTGGCTCCGTAACACAAACACCTCACGTGTTCGTGTGGGGTGGCTCACTGAGCGACAAACTCAAGAGCGCAATTCCGTATGCGTGGTTCAACTTGTTGCCGGTCTTGGGCGTCGTCGTTGTTACTTTGCTCGCGTTGTTGGCTATTCAAAAAGGAACGACACGATTGATTGCGCCACTGGTGCCAACATTTTTGGGCGTCGGCATGATTGTTGTGGGCATGGCTGGAAATGCTGTGCAGAAGATCGAATCAGCGAAGCTCACTGGAAGTGTGTTTGAAGAAGCCGCAGTTACATACATTGCCTATGGCGCAATGCTGTGTGCTTGGGGTGCTATTTCATATTTCGGTCCAGCACTGTGGGGACGAAAGATTCCAGATGCTTCGGTGATAGGAATTGGCGCACTCGGACTTTTTGCAACAGTTCTTGCTTCGGCACCGTATTACTTCGCGAAAGACCAAGTTGCTGGTGTGGTGAGTGATTTTGATTACTCAGGGCCACAAACACTTTTCAACACGGTTGTCTCTGCTGGCCATGTGTTGATGGCGTTGTGCCTGCTGGGTGCGATAGCCACATCAATCAAGTCATTGAGCAGTGGCGAAACAGTGAGCGCAGATGTTTGGAGCGATCAATGAGCACAACAACTTCACGCGCACTTCCAAGCGGCGCACGCCCAGCACCGCGTAGCTCAATATTGGTAGCAACAAGTGCAGTCGCTGCGGCCGGAACAATGCTGATGTTCGGCATGTTGGGCATGTGGTTCAAGTTTCGTGACGCATCTCCGTTGCGCGAATCCGCTCGCGGCAAGATGATCCACGATTGGTTGCCGTCAGAGATCAAGGTTCCTGAAGTTGCAACGAACACAATGGCATTCACAATGGTGATTGCCTGTGTGATGGCACAGTGGGCCGTCTATTCGACACGTCGCAACGATTCATCGCACGCAACGATGGCACTTGCAGTAACTGCATTTATTGGAATCGCCGCCATCAACGCACAAGTTGCTGTGTACATGCAAATGGGAATGGGGCTTACTGACGGCCCGTACCAAACAATGTTTTATGCCGTCACAGGAACAATGCTTGCGTTGCTTGTAACTGGCGTTGCGTTTTCAATTGTCACAATGTTTAGAGCAGTTGCTGGTCGCCTCGGTGACTCAAGCGTGATGAGCGCGCATGCGCTGTACTGGTATTTCCTCACCGCGGTGTTTGTTGCACTGTGGTTCGTCGTGTACGTGCAGAAGTAGGTACGAGCAATGTTTACTCCCGGATCCAAATACCTCATCGCAATCACTGGATTGAGCGCATTTTCACTCGCGTTGTACATGCTGTTGGTTCATCCATCCGCATTGGGAGCAGTTGCACTTATTGGTCTGGTGGCCGCGACAAGCCTGCTCACGGGTATCACGTTGTTCACTCGCGATGGTCATGCTGCAGAAGATCAGACTTCAGCAGCAACTCTCGACACACCAACACCAAGCATGTGGCCACTCGTTGGTGCTGCGGGTTTTTCACTCGTGTTAGTCGGCACTGTCACGACACCAATTGTTTTCATTTTTGGAATTGTTGCAATACTCGCCACATTGGTCGAGTGGACTGTGCAGGCATGGAGCGAGCGAAGCTCGGCAGACGTTTCGTATAACGCAAGTATTCGTCAGCGAATACTCAATCCGATTGAGTACCCAGTCTTGGCTGCTATCGGTGTTGCGGTAATTATCTTCTCGTTCTCACGAGTGATGTTGGCAATAAGCAAGGATGCTGGCGCGATCATATTTATCGTGGCCGCTTCTGCCATCTCGTTGGTTGGGCTACTGATCAGTGTTCGACCTCAACTGAAAAAGAGCATTGTTCAAACAATTGCAGTGCTTGCAGCGGTTGGGCTTGTTGGTGCTGGCATCGCAAGCATGGGCTTTGGTTTGCGCGAAGACTTGGTTGTTGCTGCGGAAGAAGATCACTATGCGCACCAAGAATGCGGTGAAGAGAAATCTGAACATTTCGATAAAGGTGTCTCAGAAACTGTTTCTGCCACGAGTGGCGCAGATGCAACAATCGAATTGGTCGATGGCAAGCTGACTGCACAAGTGCAAGGAATAGAAGGATTGCAAGATTCGATCACGGTGAGGCGAGCCAATCCATCCAACATCATTTTCCGCAACAAAGACGCAGGCGAATTTAGACTGAGCGCGCACTTGGGCAAAAAACAAATTGCTGATGGAGTGATGGAAGACGTGGTCACCTGCACCCAGTTGATTTCTGAGGGCGCCGAGCAATGGTTGACACTCACCATCAATAAGCCAGCAGTAAGTGGCGAGCCGTACACCCTGTCTGTTCCAGGTGTTGAAGGTCAAAGCATTGTGGTGGTAGTGCCGTGAACCACATCAAGAACGCTTCGGATGCCGCATCCCAGGTCAATATGCTTACTCGGGTGATAGGTCGACTCAAGCCACTCATTCTCGGTACCGCAGGAACAGTGTTCCTTGCAAGCTGTGCAACAAATGCGCCGCAAGACACATTCCAACCAAAAGGTCCGAACGCGCAAAAAATTGATTCTTTGCAAAAACCAGTTTTCGCCGTAGCCGGAATCATCGGGTTGATCGTTGCATCTGCCGTTGTTTACAGCATCATCAAGTTTCGCGACAAAGGTCAACCGATTCCAAAACAGAGCCACGGCAACCCTGCTCTCGAAATTACGTTGACCATCATCCCGGCACTCATTTTGGCCGTAGTTGGTGTGTTTACTTTCCGCACCGTGTTTGATCTGAACAAAACGAGCGACACGCAGATGATCATCAACGTGACCGGTCAGCAGTGGTGGTGGGAGTACGACTACCCGACGAATAACGAATATGGCATTACACAGCCGATCATTACTTCTGGTCAACTTGTAATTCCGGTTGGTACCAAAGTGTTGTTGCGCGAAACAAGCCGCGACGTCATTCACTCATATTGGATTCCTGCTCTCAACGGCAAGCGCGATGCAGTTCCAGGTCGAATCACTCTTAACCGCATTGAAGCCGATGAGCCTGGTATTTATGCAGGTCAGTGCACCGAGTTCTGTGGTTTGTCACATGCAAATATGCGCATGGAAGCAGTTGCCTTAAGTAAAGAAGACTTTGCGAAATGGGTTGCCAATGAACTCAAACCGTATGTAGCACCTGCCAAGGACTCACTCGCAAAAGAGGGCGAGACCGTGTTTCTTAATCAGTGCACACGTTGCCACCAAGTCAACGGTCTTACTCGCGAAGACGGCACGCCAGTAATTGCAGCTCCAGACGAAAACGTATGGTCGGGTGCAGCACCAAACCTTTCGCATCTCATGAGCCGCAACACGTTTGCCGGCGCGATGTTCGACTTGCTCACACCAGAATGTCGCTCAGATGTTTGGAAGTCTGAATCAGCAACTTTCGGCGAGAAGTATCTTGCAGGTGTTAGTGAGCCATGCCTCAATCAGACTGACTTACGTGGCTGGTTGCGCAACGCCCCAGAGAAGAAGCCGATGTACGCCAATCCGGCTTTACTGGCCGACACTGGTGGCAAATATCGCGGAATGCCAAACCTTGGTTTGAGCGAATCTGATATCGAAAAACTCGTTGCCTACCTGCTCACGCTGAAGTAATCGGAGAATCTCATGGCCAATATCGAAAACTTCGCCACGCCGTCATCGGCCATGGGTGCACTCAAGCGCCCGGTTGTTACAAAGGGCTGGCGCGAGTGGGTGTTTACCGTCGATCACAAAAAGCTCGGCATCATGTACATGGCAACAGCCATGTTTTTCTTTTTGGTCGGCGGTCTTGAAGCGGTTTTGATTCGTCTCCAACTCGCTCTTCCAGACGGCAAGATCCTCAATGCCGACTTGTACAACCAAATGTTCACAATGCATGCCACGACGATGGTGTTTCTTTTCGTGATGCCAATGACCGCAGGCTTTGCTAACTATTTCATCCCATTGCAGATCGGCGCGCGAGACGTTGCATTCCCACGCATCAATGCATTCAGTTTTTGGGCCTTGCTATTCGGTGGATTATTCATCAACCTGTCGTGGTTTTTGGGTGGCGCCGCTGACGGTGGTTGGTTTATGTATGCGCCAAACTCTGGTCCGATCTTTTCGCCAAGCCATGGCGTCGACTTCTGGGCACTCGGACTTCAAATAACCGGCATTGCTTCACTTGCTGGTGCGATCAACTTGATTGTGACAATTCTCAATATGCGTGCACCTGGCATGAAGCTCATGCGCATGCCGATCTTTACGTGGATGTCTTTGGTTGTGCAGTTCTTGCTGGCGTTCGCAGTTCCAGTTATCACCGTCGCATTGTTCCTGCTCTCGTTCCAACGCAACTATGGCGCAACGTTCTTCGACGTTGCTTCTGGTGCCGACCCACTGTTGTGGCAGCACTTGTTCTGGATCTTCGGTCATCCAGAGGTGTACATCCTCATCTTGCCTAGCTTCGGAATCATCTCTGAAGTGCTTCCAGTATTTTCGCGCAAGCCGTTGTTTGGTTATCCATTCGTAGTGTTCTCTGGCGCAGCGATTGGTTTCGTTGGTTGGGGAGTTTGGGCTCACCACATGTTTGCATCGGGTCTTGGCCCAGTGTCGGTTGCAGTGTTCTCCATCTCGACAATGGCGATCGCGGTACCGACGGGTGTCAAGATCGTGAACTGGACGCTCACTCTGTGGGGCGGCAAGCTGTGGTTTACAACTGCAATGAAGTTTGCAATTGGTTTGATCGTTCTGTTTACTATCGGTGGTTTGTCTGGTGTAACGCACTCAGTTGCACCGTCCGACACTCAGCAAACAGATACGTATTACATCGTTGCTCACTTTCACTATGTGTTGTTCGGTGGAGCAGTGCTCGGATTGTTCTCCGGCTTCTACTACTGGTGGCCAAAAATGTTTGGCAAGATGCTGAACGAAAAACTTGGATCATGGAACTTCTGGTTCATGGTGATCGGCTTGAACATGACGTTTGGCCCAATGCACATCTTGGGCCTGCAAGGTCAACCACGACGTATGTACCAGTGGACAGAAAATCGCGCAGGCGAAGGCTTCTTCAATCTCGCGTTTTGGAACCTCGTCGCTTCGATCGGATCACTCATCTTGGTGATCGGTGTTTTCTTCTTCCTCGTTAACGTTTTCATCACCGCACGCAGTGGCAAGGTTTCACCACTTGACCCATGGGGTGCGCGCAGCCTCGAGTGGATGACAAGCAACCCACCAAAAGAACACAACTTTGATTCGATCCCAACCGTACGTCACCTCGACGAGTTCTTCCATCGCAAGTATGCCGAAGACGCGAACGGTCAGATGCAACAAATAGCAACTGCCGAAGAAGTGCTGAAACAGCTCGAAGATAATGCTGATGCGCACATTCACATGCCATCGCCTTCGTACTGGCCAATAGTTCTTGCATTTGGTCTGCCCATTACCGCACTGGGCGTTATCTACTCAGTGCCGTTAGCTATTTTTGGTGGCGTTATCATTTTGTTCAGCGCATTTGGCTGGGCACTTGAGCCAAGCACTGCTCCCGATACCGACTTCGACCCACCTTCGTCGGGCGATACATCAAAGGATGTGGTTCACGTTGGATAATTTAGCTACAGCACACGACACGCACGAAGGTGCAGCGCACTCATCAACCGGGTTATCCAATGTCAAATTGGGTATGTGGTTGTTCTTGGGCACAGAGTGCCTCTTGTTTGGTGGACTCATCTCTACCTACATGCTGTATCGCGGGCGAGTAGGCACTGGGCCACGTCCATCACAAGTGTTCGACATTCCGTTCACTTCGGTCAGCAGTTTTGTGTTGTTGATGAGTTCACTCACCATGGTGCTGGCTGTGTCCTCTGCACACAAACGAGATGACAAATCGACCAACTTGTGGCTTGTGATCACGGCTCTTCTGGGTGCAACATTTGTTGGCGGCCAGGTATACGAATTCACCGCTTTCTACAACGAGGGCATGGGTTTTTCCACCAGCCTCTTTAGCTCAAGCTTTTATGTGCTTACCGGGTTTCACGGAGTTCACGTAACAGTTGGACTCATCATGTTGTTGGCGCTGCGAGGCATGCTCAAGAACAACAAAGTGCCAGGTAGTCGTGCAGAAACGGTCGAAATGATCGGTCTGTATTGGCACTTCGTTGACATCGTTTGGATCATCATCTTCACCCTTATCGATTTGATTCCGGCATAACCATGAATACGACTACTACTGAAACAACAGACTCTCACGCAACTGAGCACGGGCTGTCTACATCTGGCTACGTACGTATTGCACTGATCTTGGCTGCGATTACTGCGCTTGAAGTTTCTACGTACTATGTCGATTTCGGCTGGCTTTTTATGCCAGCACTGATGGCCATGATGGTGATCAAGTTTGTGATGGTCGTGAGCTACTTCATGCACCTCAAGTTTGACAACAAGTTGTTCAGCTGGTTGTTCTATACCGGTCTTTTTTTGGCCGTGGGTGTGTACTGTGCCGCGCTGGCCACATTCAAGTTCTTTGGCTAGTTCGCTAGCAGGGGTTGACCCCTGGAGATTTC
>CANGZK010000036.1 GCA_947458565.1 Acidimicrobiaceae bacterium | reverse complement strand
TTGCTCGACGAACCAACGAGCGCGCTAGATATCGGTCATCAGCAACAAGCGCTCGAACTTGTAGATAGTTTGCGTCGCGAACAAGGACTCACAATCATTTCTGCCATGCACGACCTCACGCTGGCTGGTCTGTACGCAGATCGTTTAGTGCTGATGCACGAAGGCCATCGAGTGGCTGAGGGTACAGCCAAGCAGGTTTTGCGAAGTGAAACTCTTGCAGAGTTTTATGGTGTTTCAGCTCGCGTACACCACGAGGCAGATGGCACTGTTGTCGTGATTCCGCAACGCTCTTCTCGTTTGTAAAGGCCGAGCCACTACCGTTGTTTGAGATGGTTGATTCAAGTCGCATTCTCAACGCCCAGGTGGTTGGATGCGCGGCTTCACATCAGCGGTTATTGCAGGCGCTTGACGGGCTTACCGATGAGCAGTGTCGGCAGCCATCGAAGCTGGCTGGCTGGAGCCGGGGTCATGTGCTGAGCCACTTGGCCAACAATGCATACAGCCATCAACGAATGTTTGTAGCGGCGGGCCGAGGCGAAGAAACAGAACAATATGAAGGTGGCAAGCCAACTCGCGATGCCCAAATTGAGGCCTGGTCGAGTCTCAGTGCGCACGAACTGGTCGGACATGTGCGCGCGAGCATTTATGCACTCGAAGGTGCGTGGGCATCAGCGACTCCCACAACGTGGTCAGGTTTTGGCATCAAGTCACATGCTGGTGGTGCGCGGGTGGCTATTACCGATCTCATGCTGATGCGCTGGTGCGAAACCGAAGTACATCATGCTGATCTCAACCTGGCCGATCTGAATCCCGGTTATTCGTTTGAAAGTTGGGATGCAACATTTGTGCGATTTGAGTTGGATCGCCAACTCATGATCTGGAATAGTCGCAAGTCGATGGGGCTCACCGTGTTGCCCGAGGCTGCAGCCAAGTTGTCACCCAATCATCGTCTTGCATGGCTGCTCGGCAGAGTTGCCGTTGATGGGCTGCCAATCGTGGACGCCTACTGAGATGATGTTGCGAAAACTCCTTGTAAGACTGGCATTTGTTGTCGTTGCACTGCTGACTGTGCTTGCGCCAGCACAACTTGCATCAGCACACGCAATCTTGCTCACGAGTGAGCCAGCACCTAGCGCAGTCCTCGATCAGTCACCTACAGAGATCTCATTATTTTTTAATGAATTTGTCGACACCGTGTTTGGCAAGATTCGGATTCTTGACTCGTCTGGCAATGTCGTTCAAACGATCAAGCCAGTTCGCGACGCCGCAGATAAATCCATCGTTCGAGCACCGATCTCGGTATTAGAACCAGGCACCTATGTGGTGGTGTGGCGTGTCGCTTCATCCGATAGTCATCCTGTTCAAGGATCGTTTACATTTCAAATTGGAAATACTTCAATAGATGTTTCGGCAATAAGTAAGGGTCAAGTACTTGAGCGCCATGGCCTTGCCAGATTATTTGATGTCATTCGTTGGGTTACATATCTCGGAATTGTTCTACTCATCGGTGGCATTGGGTTATTGCAGGCTGTGCGCACCGATCGTTTGTCTCCACGATCAACTCTCGCGCTCATGGGCGGCTGGGCATTTGCCGCATTGGGCACTCTTGAGGGTCTGATTGCGTATGGCCCGCACATTTCGGGGTACAAGATCTATAAGGCCGCAGATCTATCGTTGCTTTCCGAAACGCTGACGACGCAGTACGGCAAGATGCAACTTGCTCGACTTGTGCTGTTAGGCATCAATGGCGCACTTATTGCAGTAATTCAGTTTCGTGGCACTTGGTGGTGGAAGTTTGGTGCATGGGCATCGCTAGTTGGTGTCGCTCTCACTCTGTCGATGGCAGGTCACCCTGTCGCAACAAGCCCTGTTGTGTTGAGTGTTGGGCTCGACACGTTGCACATGCTTGCGGTTTCGCTCTGGGTAGGGCCACTTCTGATCATTGTGTACGACCGCAATATGTGGCTTGCAAACGATGAATCAACATCGGCACCTTCATTGCGATGGTTTTCGCGAACTGCAGGTTTTGCTGTTCCAGTCATTGTGCTTACTGGCGTTATTCAGGCATGGTTGATGCTGGATGGTTTTGGTCAGATTCTGGAGAGTCGTTATGGACGAACTCTCATCGTCAAAGTGTGTCTAGTCGTTGTCTTGATCGCACTCGGCGCGGTGTCGCGTGTAGCGATGCAGCAAAAACGCTCGGGCTCACTGCGCCAGTCGATGGGTATCGAGGTGTTGTTTGGAATCGTTATCTTGACGATTACTGCGGCTCTTGTTGCCATGCCTCCAAAGGGGGAGATCGAGCCAGCACCACTTTCGTCCACTATTTTTCAAGGGCAGATGATTGTCGAGCTGTCGCTTACTTCGGCACGAGTTGGTCAAAGTGAAGTGCATGTGGTGATTGCAAGGGCTGACGGCACATTTGTGCAGATTGAGTCGGCCTCTGCTCGCATGTCGATGCCATCTCGCAACATACCCAATGGTCCAATAGTTCTGTCAGAAACTGGTTCCAATCACTTTTCTGGGGTTACCGAGTTTGCTTATGAGGGTGAGTGGGCAATTGAGATTTTGGTCAAGCAAACGGCAAGCTCAACAACACTTTTTAAGATTGTGGTTGATATCAAAAAATAGAAAGTTAATTGATTTTCAGCATCACCAGATGATGACCAAGTCCGGTTGCTTCATCGATGAATTGGTCTCCACAAGTTAAAAACTCATTCCGTTCATAGAAATACAGCGCGTTGTCGCGCGCACGTGCCCAAACATATGTTGAACCAAGCGATGTTGCTCGCACAACACCTGCCTGCAGCAAAATGCGGCCAAGACCCTTGGATTGCAGATGTTTTGCAACAGCCATACCGCGTAGTTGTGTTGCGGGGGCAGCTTGGTCAAGCGGCCATGGGCGAGGCAACCATGTAGAACACGCAACCAATACACCACTTTCGCGAATGCCAAGGTTTATTGATCCCTCAGTGTCGTCTTCTGCGTAATGGGGATCTTGCGACGGCGTTCCATCACGTAGTACAGACATGCGCAAAACGAGAATCTCATCAGTTGGAACTTCTTCAACAAGATAGTTATTTTCCATTGATACTCACATTGCGTCCATTATCGGCAGCCGAGCGATACATCGCATCTACGACGGTGTGAGCTTGCAACGCAACGTTGACATCGGGGTAGGCGGGTGTGTTGGTGGCAACTGCGTGCACAAATGCAACATCAGCATTGCTGGCACCATAAGCAATTGGTTCGGTGTGAGCAAGCAACTCATCCGCACCAAGTGAGCCCGTTGTGCCGTCGCTGTCGTGCCACTCGACAGGGCCAAACCATTCATGTCCACGCATGGTGATCGTCCGATTTTCACAGAAAATCTCGACACTGCGTTGGCTCGGTCGTGTGAGGTTGTCGTGCCAGATAGACGACAAGGTTCCAACTGCACCATTTGCGAACTGCATTGTCGCACTCACCGAATCTTCGATTCCTGGATGGCCATGAAAGTTATGTGACCTCATGCTTGTATCAGTGATAGTGCCGATCAAGAAGTTCAGCATGTCGACGTCGTGGATACTGTGCTCAAGCAGTGTTCCTGCGCCTGCTCTCGAGACGTCCTTACGCCAGTTCGATGCGTAGTAACTCTGAATTGGAATGAATTGATCGTCTCGAAACACTACGTTCATCACGCGACCAGATTTTGGTTCAGAGATCAATTCACGAGCCCATAAATAACTTGGTGCATGTCGCAGTACTAAACCAACTTGGTTGATTACGCCGCTCGCGTTGACTTTACTTACGAGTTGCTCGGCCTCGGCCAACGTTGGCGACAGCGGTTTCTCACAAAACACGGATTTGCCAGCCGCAATGACTTTCTCAACCAGCCTTCGATGTTCTGAAGTCCACGTGCACACATAGACCGCGTCTGCTGATGCAATCACTTCGTCTTCGGATGCACACATTGTGTGACCACTAGCTAGGCAAAATGCTTGAGCACGATTATCGTCTGGGTCGTAAGCGCCTGCGCGCACGATGTGAGCACCGCCTCGCTTAAGGCTCTTGGAGTGATAGGTGGCAATACAGCCGGTACCCAAAAATCCGATGCGCACTGGGTCCTTAGTCATCGCGTTTTACTGTAGTTGCGAGCGCGACTGACCCAAAGTTCGCACATCCACTACGCGGTCCGACAATCGTGCCGCCTCATTGTGGTCATGGGTGACATGCACCACCGTGGTTTGACGAGCACGCAGTAGAGCACCCATGTCATCGAGCAGTCGGTCATGAAGTTCGGTGTCAAGACCAGTGAGTGGTTCATCGAGTAGCAAAATAAATGGATCAGCAACGAGTGCACGCGCGACTGCAATTCGTTTTGCTTCGCCGCCCGAAAGTTGGCCAACGTCACGATGTGCAAGATTTTCCATGCCGATGAGACTCAGCATTTCGTTCACCTTCTCGATCTGCAGTGCCTTTGAAACTCGTTTAATTCGCAATGAGTAAGCGATGTTGTCAAAAACACTGAGGTGTGGAAACAACTGGTTGTCTTGAAACACGAGACCAACATCACGCTTGTGAGTCGGAACACCAGTCATCAGTTTGTTGTCAATAACCACCGTGCCTTGGCTTGGGTGTTCAAGGCCAGCAATAACCCGTAGCAGTGTTGTCTTGCCTGAACCACTTGGGCCGACAAGTGAAACAATCTCGCCACGTGCCACGCTGAGGCATGCGCTGTCCAGAATGGTTCGGCCTTCATAGTTGATCGTGATGTCGGTGAGTGCAAGCATCACTTCGTCTTTCTGCTTGGTCGAAACATGTCAATCAAAAATATTGCAATCATGCTGATGACGACAATAATGACGCACAGCGCATAGGCCTGTGTACGCAACGTGTCACCGGGCCGAGTGAGTAGACGAGAGATTGTGACCGGCAGGGTTTCGCTGCCTCGACGAGTAAGAAAGCTCGTTGCGCCAAATTCACCGATGGAAACAGCGAAAGCCAAAGCAGCTGAAGCGCCTATTGCGCGAGACATAAGCGGGCGATCAACTGTCAGCCACGTCTGTAGCGGCGTTGCCCCGAGGGTTGATGCGGCAGATTGCAGACTTCTCGGAATTTGTCGAACAACTGGTAGCACGATACGAACAACAAGTGGCAATGCGATCAATGAATGGGCGAGTGGAGTGATGATCCATGCCGATCGAAAATCGTATGGTGCTGTGTCGTATGTGATCAAGATGCCAAGCCCAATTGTCACAGCAGAGACAGTGAGGGGCAGTACTGAAATGCGCTCGAGCCACACAAATCTTGGTGATCCGTATGCAACTGCCAGAGCCACCATGAGTCCAAGCACCGTTGCGATCACCATGGCACATAATGCAAATTGTGCGCTGGTAGTTATCGCGGAAAGAGTTGTTGACGATGTAACCGCTCGCCATCCAGCAAGCGTAAAGCGAGTGGTGTCTGGCGTTGATTGGGAAATTGAGCGCCAGAGAAGCGCGGTCATTGGGGCAATAACAACTGCAGCAGTTGCAAGTGCGATGCCGTACACCATTGCTTTTTGACCACGAGTGTTAGGTAATTGCTGCTCAACAGATATTTGCGTGCTTGCAGTTTTGTGACGATGAAAACTTGCCCACCACCACAACACTGCTGTGAGCACAATCATCTGCGCAATAGAAAGCGCGAGAGCGCCAGACATATCACCGATCAACACACTGCGGGTATAGATCTCGGTTTCAATTGTTGATCTTGCTGGCCCGCCAAGCGTGCGCACGATGCCATATGAAGTAAAGGCAAACAGTGCGATTACCCCGCTGGCAGTGCCAATTGCGCTGCGCAAGAGGGGCAGCGTCACCGTGCGAAACACGGTTGTGCGTGATGCACCAAGTGTGCTCGCAACTTGCTCGATACCCGGATGCAATTGTTCCCAACGTGCACCAACGATGCGCACCACAACAGTGAGATTGAAATACGCGTGCGCAATGATGAGGGCAGTTGCCGTGTAGTGCAGTCGAGATGGCAGAACAGCCAAAAATGCAGCACCAACGACAACCGTTGGCAACAAAAATGGCACAGTGATAAGAGCCTGCAAAGCACGGTTGCCTGTAAACGCAAATCGAGACAACACGTATGTTGCTGGTAATGCAACAACCAGTGTGAGGACAGTGCTTGCAAGCGCTTGCCAGGTGGTGAACCATAATGCTTGTCTGACAGTCGAATTATTGAGCACACTGCCGAAACCATCAAGACTCGTAGCACGCAGAATTATTGATGTAGTAGGTATCACCAAGATCAATACCAAGAACACGGTTGGCGCTATCCATAACAAGCGGGCACTACGCCTATATGGCGACAGCCCAAAGTTTGATGGCGCAGTTTGATTCATGGTTTTTCAGGTAGCTATTTCAGAACGATGGCTGACCATTCATCAAGCCAGGCAGTGCGGTTGGTTGCAATTACATTTGCTTCAAGTCGCAAAGGGTTTTCTGGCCGCAATGCATATTTGGTGAAGGCTTCCGGCAATACAGCACCACTGTGCACTGGGAAAACAAACTGAGTAAGCGGAAGATCGTTCTGAAATGCAAGGTCAGTGAGAAAGTCAATGAGCAATTTGGCTTCAGCTTCGTGCTTGGTGCCACGAAGGATTCCCGCGTACTCAATTTGTTCAAAGCAAGTGAGTGAAGCAACTGCAGTTGGTGCAGAATCAACAGGTGGGTCTGCAAATATCACTTCGGCTGGTGGGCTCGATGAATAACTGACGACTATTGGCCGATCTCCTTTGCCCGATGCGCCAGAGAATTCAGTGTTGTATGCCTGAGTCCATCCATCAACAACCAGTACTCCGTTGTCGCGCAACGACTTCCAATACGACTGCCAGCCATCTACGCCATATTCGGCAATGGTTGCCATCAAAAATGCAAGGCCAGGTGAAGAGCTCAGTGCACTTGGCACTACCAACAAATTGTCGTACTGCTTATTGGTCAGTGCATCCAGTGTGAGGGGAGGAGCGATGTTGCGACTTTTAAGCCATGCAATGTCGTAGTTGATGCACACATCACCACTGTCAACTGGTGTTACTTCGTGTCCAGGAATATCGCGCAACAACGCTGCGTCCATAAATGCGGTATTTGGTGTTTCGTATGCACTGAAAACATCTGCTTCGAGCGCACGCGATAGCAACGTGTTATCCACGCCCCACAACACGTCACCCTCTGGGTTGCCACTTGTGAGCACGGCTTTGGTTACCAATTGTCCGGCATCTCCACCCTGCACAACGTCAACCGCAATTCCAGTTGCAGCGGTAAAGGCATCAAAAATTCCAGGAGTAGGAGTAAACGAGTCGTGTGCAAGCAACGTCAAGGTGACTGGACCGTCGACTGAGTCACTCGTCGAAACTGACGAATCTGTGGTAACCGACGAATCTGTTGAAGCAGGCGAAGAAGAGCAACCCGCTGCCAAGATTGCGAGTGTTCCTATTGCGATTAGGTGTTTTCTCATCTCATGCCTCCAGGGCGTTTGGTTGAATAACAAAAAGCTGTCCGTGAGCGAGCGAGATAGTTGCTGCTGCTGCCACAAGTTCATTGCTCACACCTCGTGAAGAGTGGGCTTCGAGGGTTCCTTCATTGAGCGCCCACTTCAGACCATCGGTTGTAACCCCGATTGCATCACCGTGTTGCGCAATGAGGCCAACTACGTCACCGACTTTGCCATTAATGGTGCAGAGGCCTGGTCCGCGTAAGAGTTGTATGCGTGCGGTGTCCCACAACGCCGACACTTCGCAGTCTTTCAATGCTTGGTGTTGCATGGCGCTCAGTACGCCAAGTTGATGATCGAGTCGACCACCTCCACCAGTAACCAGCACGATTTGTCGAGATCCATGTGCGACTGCAGCCAGTAGTGCAAGCTCGGTGTCGGTCGCGTCTTTATCGCGTGGCATTCGTTGCACGGTCACTCCGTTTGCTTCGGCCGCAACAAGTAGGGCCGGGTCAACAGAATCCATATCGCCGATGACCAAGTTGACGCGCAAACCCAAGTCGATTGCACTGTGCAATCCAGAATCCGCAGCAACCACGTAGTCATAGTGGGGCAGATATTTGGCTACAGACTTATCGATCGGAAGCCCTCCGATCACCACCACTGCAGTTGTCTCAACCATTTCTTCGCTCCCGCGCTGGCATTATCCAGCAGGTAAGCGGGTCAGTGGCGGCGGCCACCCTCTCAGCCCGCCGATCCAGCGAACTCCCCGTGCGTACAACTAAATCGTATAGCCCTTGTAATTGCTTACGGCCCTCGACGGCTGCAGTTGGGTTTGAATAAACAACACGGCGATAGTATTAATCCCGTGAGCCCCTTTGCCAGCATGACATCAGAGACAACTGACAAGTCCAACACCATCGTCACCGTCACACCAATCGCGCACGTCAAACTGCTCGAATTGCGCGATGCCGAAACAGAAGGTGAGCAGCTAGGTCTGCGCCTCGAGATCTTGTCTGAGCCTGGCGAAGACTTCCGCTACGACTTGTCATTCGACTTTTTTACCAAAGCAGCATTTTCTGATGAGGTCCGAACGATTGACGGACTGAAGATCATCATTCCTGCAAAAGATATCGACTCGTTTCAAGACGCAGTGATTGATCATTCCGACACACAAGGTTTATTGATTCGTAATCCCAACAAGCCAAAGTCTCCACAGATTGAAGGTCTTGTCAATGACGATGACGTCTCTGCCGAGATCGAAGCAATTGTTGTAGCAGAAGTAAACCCAATGCTTGCATCGCACGGTGGCTTTGTTACCTTCGCCGGTCACGACAAAGAGGGCACCGCGTATTTCACGATGGGCGGCGGTTGCCACGGTTGCTCCATGAGTCGCCAGACGATGCTCGAAGGCGTGGGCACGATGGTGTCAGAAAAGATTCCTGCAATCACCAAAGTGCGAGACCTCACCGATCACTCGACAGGCGCCAACCCCTTTTACTCGTAAGCAGTTGCTTACAAACTTTTAGTTGTAGTCGGTAGTTTCGCGAATCTTGTCAAAGATTGGGTTGAGCACCGCAAACACGTCACCTGCATCAATCAATTTTTGGTGATCGCCAACAAACTTAATGTGACCATTAATGAAAGCTTCTTGCGCGTTGAGCACGCCAGTTGCTACTGCAACCGCAGTGTCGTAGGGCTCGGTAAAGCGCACATCTTCGGGTGATGCTTCTCCGCCCACGAGTGTGGCAACGCCGTTGCCAACTTGTAAGTGATAGACGACATCGCCGTGGGGTGTTCCGGTGACAACCTGCGTCAATCCAACTGAGTAAATCGAAGCGAGCTTTTGCAACTCGGTGTTTGCCGCAACGGCTTCAGAAACTGCTTGTACCCAATCGGCTGACAAGTATCGAAGCTTCGACACCTGTCAGCCGATCTTTACGGTTGAGTACTTAAGCGGCAACCATGCTCACCGACTTGCGTCGCGAGAACATGATTGAGATAACGAGGATTACAAGTGCAACACCAGAAATCGAGAGGCGTACACCGTCGTTGTCTTGGTACTTGATGATTGCTGGCAATACCAACAATGCAACAAGGTTCATCACCTTGATCAACGGGTTGAGTGCAGGACCAGCAGTGTCCTTGAATGGGTCGCCAACGGTGTCACCGATAACTGCAGCCTTGTGTGCTGCTGAGCCCTTGCCACCGTGGTGACCGTCTTCGATGTACTTCTTGGCGTTGTCCCATGCTCCACCTGCGTTGCTCAAGTAGTTGGCCATCAACTGACCAGTGAGAATAACGCCGGCCAAGAATGCTCCGAGTGCTGCATAACCGATACCGAAACCAACGATCGCCGGTGTGATTACTGCGAGCAGTGCTGGGGTAGTGAGCTCACGCAACGACGCTGCGGTGCAGATGTCGATGACTGGGCCGTAGTCAGGTTG
>CANGZK010000035.1 GCA_947458565.1 Acidimicrobiaceae bacterium | reverse complement strand
GTTGTTTGGTAACGAGATCTTTCAGTCGCGTACACGCGGCATCGGCGTGATCCCTCGCGATGTTGCATTGCAGTACGGACTGTCTGGCGCAAACTTGCGAGCAAGTGGTGTCGACTGGGACTTGCGCCGCGACCAAACAATTCCTCTTGCATACGACAAAGTCGATTTCAAAGTTTGGACACATCCAGATGGCGACAGTTTTGCTCGTTGCTGGATTCGCTTGCAAGAAACTCGTGAAGCAACAAAGATTGTTGATCAGTTGCTTGATGGAATTCCAAGTGGCCCTGTAATGGCCAAGGTTCCAAAGATCATCAAAGTTCCTGAAGGCGAAGCTTGGGTCTCTACAGAAAATCCGCTTGGCGAGATGGGCTACTACGTTGTGTCGCGCGGCGACCTCGGTCCATTCCGCGTCAAGATTCGTTCGGCAAGCTTTAACAACATTTCGATCACGCCATGGTTGTTGCGCGGCGTGTACGTGCCAGACATCATCACCATTCTTGCTTCGCTGTATTTCATTCTGGGAGACATCGACCGCTAATGAATGCATTGCTGAGCATCGATATTCCGTATTGGGGTCAATCCCTTTTGCGTGTTCTCGGTGGGCTCGTTGCCGTGCTCTTGCCTGCAGGCACCATTGTGTATGTCTTTTTGTTCAAGATGATGTCGTTTATGCAGAGCCGACTTGGCCCGATGGAAGCCGGGCCCCAGGGTTCGTTGCAGCTTTTTGCCGAGGTAGGCAAGTGGTTGCAAAAAGAAGATATTCAGCCAACCAATGCCGATAAGCCTGTATTCAAGATGGCGCCAATCATTGTGTTGATGAGCACGTTCCTTCTTGTTGTTGTCGTTCCGTTCGGTCCTGATGCGTGGTTTACCGACCTTGAGACAGGTATTTTTTACGCGTTAGCAGTTTCATCCATTTCGGTGCTTGGTATTTTGATGGCTGGTTGGTCAAGTGCCAACAAATATTCGTTGCTCGGTGGTCTGCGCGCAGCAGGTCAGTTGATCGCCTATGAGTTGCCGATGGTGCTCGCCGTCATGGGTGTTGTCATTCAGGCAGGCACAATGAACTTGCAGCAGATTGTTGTTGCACAGAATGCTGGATCAATGTTTGGCATTGACACCTTCGGTAATCCATATGTGATCACACAGTTCGTCGGATTCATTGTGTTCATGATCGCGATTCAGGCCGAACTCACACAGGCTCCGTTCGACATGCCAATCGCCGAATCCGAGTTGGTGTCGGGCTACATGACCGAATATTCGGGCTTCCGATTCCTCATCTTCTTCATTGGTGAATTTGCAACTGCAGGTGTATTTGCGATGATCGCAAGCACACTCTTCCTTGGTGGTTGGGGAGTGCCGTTCGCGTGGTTTGGTTGGACATCAATGGACAGTGTTTCAAATTGGATGAACGTTGCGGGGCCGTTGATCGTGTTCACCAAAATGATGGTGCTCACATTTCTCATCATGTGGGTGCGCTTTACATATCCACGTTTTCGTGAAGATCAACTTCAGCGCTTCGCTTGGAAAATTCTTATCCCCGTATCACTCGCCAACATCATGTTGACGGCTGTATTGAAAGTGATGTTCTAATGGCGCAACTTCCTGGCCTCTTAAAAGGACTTGGCATCACGTTTGGCACGATGATGCGCACATTCAAAAATGGTTCAAATACTGTGCAGTATCCGCACGAAAAAGAAGCACCGCCAGTTCGTGCTCGCGGAGTAATTGCATTGCACCAAGACAACTGCACGTCGTGCATGTTGTGCTCGCGTTCGTGCCCCGACTGGTGCATCTACATCGAGGCGCACAAAGAGCTTGCGCCACCACGTCGCGAGGGTGGCAAGCCGCGCCAAGTCAACTTGCTCGATCGTTTCGACATTGACTACGCATTGTGCATGTACTGCGGCATCTGTGTTGAGGTTTGCCCATTCGACGCACTGTTCTGGAGCCCAGAGTATGAATACTCTGAGCCAAACATCACCGACATGTTGCACGATAAGACCAAGCTGAGCGAGTGGATGGAAACTGTTCCTGAAGCGCCAGCACTTGAAGTCGGCGCAGACAAGAAGAAGAAGTAAGGCACCAGGATGTTGATCGCTCAAAACATTGGTTTCGCAATTATCGCCGCGATCATGATCGTTGGCGCGATTCGTGTAGTCACGACAAGCAACGTTGTGCACGGCGCTTTGTGGCTTGTGGTCGTGCTGGCTGGCGCTGCGGCACAATATGTATTGCTGGCAGCCGAGTTTGTCGCCGTTACCCAAGTGCTCGTATATATAGGTGCAGTCATGGTGCTGTTTTTGTTTGGCACCATGCTCACTCGGTCGCGCATTGGTCGCGACAGTGGGCTCAACAATACCTACTGGAAAATGGGTATTCCGGTGGCGCTAGCACTGTTTGCTGCAATGGCCATCGCGCTCATTGATTCATTCGGTTCTGAAAAGATGCCATCGGACGGCTCAATCGTCAACACGCAGCAAATCTCTGATCAGATTTTTGGACCATACCTGTTGCCGTTCTGGGCGCTTTCATTCGTGTTGCTCGCCGCCGTTATTGGCGCAATCGTTTTGGCGAGAAAGGACTGACCACATGTTTGTTAACCAGTTCCTGATCCTCGCAGCCATCCTGTTTTGTATCGGTGTGTACGGGGTCATTGCCCGGAAAAACGGCGTGATGGTGCTGATGGCAATCGAGTTGATTCTTAACGCAGTCAACCTCAACTTGATTGCATTTTCAATGCGTAATGGTTCGGCCGATGGTCAAACATTTGCACTCTTTGTTATTGCTGTTGCGGCTGCCGAAGTGGGTGTCGGACTCAGCCTCGTGCTGTTGATCTATCGCAATCGCCGCACTATTTCGCTTGATGACTTGTCAGAGATGAAGGGCTAATGATGTTTGCAGCCTCTGAAGTAACTGAAGCCGCAGTGGCACTGTCGTCGGGTTGGTTCCTCGAGCACGCTTGGCTGATCCCGATCATTCCAGTGATCGGTTTTGCGATCATTATTTTGTTTGGCAAGCGCTTGCCTATGAAGGGCAGCGAAATTGGTGTGTTGTCAATGCTCGGCAGCTTGGCGCTCAGCGCAGGTGCGGCGTCGCAATGGATTGCCAGAGTGAATGGCGCGGCAGAAGGTCAATTCATTACCCCAGTAGTGCGGGTGTGGAATTGGTGGCAGATCGGTGGCATGAAGTTCACGATCGGTCAGTCAATTGATGGACTCTCCATCATCGTGCTTGTTGTCGTCGCATTTATCTCAACACTCGTGCAGATTTATTCGCTCGAATACTTGCGTGGCGATCGCCGCTACACACACTTCTTTGCGGCACTCACGTTGTTCTCGGCAGGCATGCTTGCCATGGTTGTTGCCGAAGACATGATTCTGTTCCTGCTCGGTTGGGAAATCATGGGCTTGTGCAGCTTCATGCTGATCGGTCACTGGTGGGAAGAGGGCGCGAATAGTCGTGCGGCTCTCAAAGCATTCTTCACCGTGCGCACCGGAGACATCGGTTTGCTCGTTGGTATCTCGATGTTGTATTTCGCATCAAATGAATGGACAACAAAAGAACTTGGTCTTTCAGGGTTCTCAATTAGGGGTATCTCGGCATGGGCGCTTTCGGGCGAGCCAGGCAGCACCGTTATCTTGATCGCCGCGATTGCACTCTTTGTTGCAGCCATTGGCAAGAGCGGTCAGTTTCCATTGCACACGTGGTTGCCCGACGCAATGGCTGGACCAACACCAGTCAGTTCGCTGTTGCATTCGTCAACCATGGTTGTTGCTGGAGTGTTTTTGGTAGCCCGTTTGTATCCAGTGTTTTTTACGGGCTTCGACATTCTTGGCACCGGTAGCAACCTGATCACAATCATCGGTGGAATCACGATCATCATTGCGGCCGCTCTTGCTTTTGTGCAGAACGACATCAAGAAGGTGCTTGCGTACTCGACAGTGAGTCAGTTGGGCTACATGATGATGGGGCTTGGCGCTGGCGCTTGGACGCCAGCGGTATTCCACATCTTCACTCACGCGTTTTTCAAGGCCTGCTTGTTCCTGTGCGCTGGATCAATCAGCCATAGTGCATCGCATCACTCATTTGACATGAAAAAAGATATGGGTGGCTTGCGCAAGTTCATGCCAATCACGTTCACTACGTGGATTATTTCGACACTTGCGCTCTGTGGAGTGTTTCCATTCTCTGGCTTCTTCTCGAAAGACGAGATCATCGACAACGTTGGTCATAACGGTTACAACACGTTCATGATCATTGGCCTTATCGGTGCATTTATGACCGCCGCGTACATGACTCGTGCGACGTACCTCACATTCTTTGGTACACCTCGAGGAGCCGCAGCGGGTGAGCATCATGAAGAGCATGATGCGCATGATGCGCACGATGCACATGCACCAGAGCACGACACACATGCTGCGTCGGGCCCACACGAAAGCGGTTTGTTGATCACTGTGCCGTTGATTATTTTGGCAACACTTGCGTTCAGTTCCGGCTTGCTCAACGCAACACCGTTCGGCGAAAGTTGGGAGCGCATCAAGACTTGGGTCGAACCGAGTTCGGCTGTGGTGATGACTGCACCATCAGATGATGTTTCCTCACTCGCTTCGGGTGAAGAACCAGCTGGTGAGGACGGCCATCACAAGTCGCCGTGTGGAAGTGAGACCCCCGAAGAAGGTCTGTGTTATGCACCGCAGTTGAATCATGCTCCATTTGCGTGGTCCAAAGCGGCAGTTTCGTTGATCATTGTTTTTGCTGGTCTTATCATCAGTTGGCTGTTGTGTGTTGCGCTTTATACGCGCAAAGACAAGCGTCTTGTTGGGCTCACGCAACGCAATGCAGTACTGCGCAGTGGATACCGCTTGCTCGATAACAAGTACTACCTCGACGCGTTGTATGAGAACGTGATTGTTAAGGCGATCACGGGTCCAATCGCGGCTGGGGCGTATTGGTTTAACCAACATATTTTGGACGGCATCTTGCACGCAGTTGCAGGAATGTCAAGAACAGTCGCTGGCTGGGTGTATCGCAATATCGACCAACGAGTGGTCGACGGTGCGGTGAACAATTCAGGCAAAGCAACAAGAGGTGCCGGTGGCGTTTTGCAACCGGTGCAATCAGGAAAAGTGAGTCAGTACGGCGCGCTGTTGTTTAGCGCGGCTGCCGTTGCTGCACTCGTACTTGTCATTATCAATACGTAACAACAAAAGGGAGACAACGCCATGGAAATGCTCCGTGACGCAAATTGGGTGCTGAGTGTAGGAACATTCTTGCCGTTGGCAGGAGTGGTCTTGTTGCTCGGCGTGCCAAAAGCAAATGAGCAAATGATCAAGATGGTGGCACTGCTTACCTCGATCGCCACATTGGCAGTCGGTATTTTTACGCTCACCAAGTTTGATTTCGACAAAGCGGGCTCAATGCAGTTCGTTGCCGAGCACGAATGGATTCCGCTCATCAAGAGCAGCTATCTCATCGGTCTTGATGGCATCAGCTTGCCGTTGTACATCTTGTCGATGGTGATCACCTTGCTCGTCGTGATCTACAGCCTCAACCATGTTCCAGACCCAGGCAACCCAAAGGCTTTTTTCATCTTGATGCTGGTGTTGCAAACTGGCATGGCGGGCACATTTATTGCTCAAGACCTCATCTTGTTCTTTGTGTTCTTCGAACTCGTGCTCTTGCCGATGTACTTCATGATCGGTGTGTGGGGTGGCGAAAATCGTCAGTACGCATCGCTCAAGTTCTTCCTCTACACCATGTTCGGTTCGGCGCTGATGCTCGTTGCATTTCTTGCACTGTTCTTCAAAACTGGCGCAGAGAGTTTCTCGATCCCATTCTTGATTGAAAATGGTGGCGCAATTGCTCGCAACGTCCAGATCTGGATCTTTGCAGGCATGTTCATTGGTTTCGCCGTCAAGGTTCCAATGTTTCCATTCCACACATGGTTGCCTGATGCTCACACACAAGCACCAACGCAGGGCTCGGTCATCTTGGCTGCAATTTTGCTCAAGTTGGGCACATACGGTTTCGTGCGCATTGCAATTCCGATCCTTCCCGAAGCTGCAAAAGCTTGGGCTCCATACATCGGCGGTCTTGCAGTTGTGGGCATCATCTATGGCTCGCTCGGCTGCTTGGCGCAAACCGACATGAAACGCCTGATCGCATTTTCGTCTGTCGCACACATGGGCTTCGTCATGCTCGGCATCTCGACGCTGACAAGCTTCGGTATGACGGCAGCAATGTTTGGCATGGTTGCTCACGGTTTGATCACCGGCATGTTGTTCTTCATTGCTGGAAGTATCAAAGAGCGTTATCACACACTCGAGATCAAGCGACTTGGTGGCTTGCTCAAGCAGCTGCCACACCTTGGCTGGATTCTCGGTTTGTGCAGCATGGCATCACTCGGCTTGCCAGGCCTTGCAGGTTTCTGGGGTGAGTTTCCAGCAATCTTGTCGGCGTACAGTCCGGCACCTGGCCTCAATGAGACTCTGTTTCGCGTCTACATGGTGATTGCTGCAATTGGCACAGTGTTTGCTGCGGCCTACTTGTTGTGGCTCTACCAGCGTGTCGCATTCGGTGAGCCAAAGCCAGAGTTTGCTGGCGCGGCGCACGGCCATGGTGATCACAGCCATGGTGATGATCATGCACTGGAAGATGTCAACAAGTATGAGTGGATTTCGTGGACACCACTTCTCATTGCGATCATCGTGTTTGGTTTGATGCCAAACCTATTGTTCAAGATCATCGACCCAGCCGTTCAAGGCGTGCTCACAGGCTTTAAGGGCTAGTCACGTGCTAACTACAGTGCTCACCGCGTTATCTAACGCCGCCACTCCTTGGGTCAACCCAACAGTTGACTTCCATGCGCTTGCACCCGAGATGGTGTTGGCCGCTGGCTTGTGTGTGGTGTTGTTGGCTGACTTGTTCTTGGATGAGTCACGCAAGTGGGTGTTGTCGTCGCTTGCAGGGTTCTCGCTGCTCGTTGCGATCTTGCCCGTTCTCACACTCGGGCTGAGTGATGTCAACGTGCGATCAATGTTTGATGGTCGCTATGTCGTTGACAATTTCAGCATCGTGATGAAAGCGATGTTCTTGATTGCCGGTTATGTAGTCGTGCTTCTTTCATCCAGCCATGTTGAAGAAGGTGAGTACTGGCGCGGTGAGTACTACTTCTTGTTGCTTTCGAGCATTCTCGGCATGGTGATGATGGCATCGGCTCGTGACCTCGTTTCTATTTTTGTTGCTCTCGAATTTCTTTCTATTCCTGCCTACATGCTTGCCGCATGGCGCAAGCGCGACATTAAGAGCAACGAAGCCGGCATCAAATACTTCTTGCTCGGTGTGTTTGCATCTGCTGTCATGTTGTACGGCATGTCGCTGCTGTACGGCGCAGCCAATAGCACTCTGCTTATCGACTTGGGCAAGAGCATCACGGTCAATGGTGGTCTCAGCGCACTACACGCACTCGGCGTTGTTTTCGTTGTCGTTGGTTTCGCGTTCAAGGTTTCTGCTGTTCCATTTCACACTTGGGCACCAGACACCTATGAAGGTGCACCGAGTCCAATCACGGCTTTCTTGTCGGTCGCATCGAAAGCCGCTGGTTTCATCGCGCTCGTAACGTTGTTGTTCGTCGCCTTCCCAGAAGCATCGTCGGTATGGCAGCCATTCATTTGGGTGCTCTCGGCTCTCACAATGACGGTCGGCAACGTGGTTGCATTGCGACAAACCAATGTGGTCCGCATGATTGCGTATTCGTCTGTGAGCCAAGGCGGCTTCGTGTTGATGCCACTTGCGGTTGCGGGCATGGCTGGTGTTGGCGACTCTGCACTTCGCGCAGTCGTTGTGTACCTCCTTATTTACGCTGCAACCAACCTTGGCATGTTTGCTGTAATCATTGCTGTCTCGCGCAAAACCCGCAGCGGTGCGGTGTCAAGCTTTGGTGGTTTGTTTTCGTACGCTCCGGGCCTCGGCGCACTTGCAACAATCTTTCTTGCATCACTCGCAGGCATTCCACCACTGGGTGGATGGATTGGAAAGTTTGCAGCATTCCAGACTCTGATCAGTGCGGGTACTGGTTGGGCTTACGGGCTCGCACTTATTGGTGCTGTCAACTCGGTGATCGCGTTTGGTTACTACGGAAACATGATGCGTGAGATTTGGATGAAGCCAGCACCTCATGGTGACGTAACACCAATTCGTACACCTGGGTCGCTAGCCCTCGCACTTGGCATTACTGGTGTTGCAACATTGGTGCTCGGCGTGTTGCCAGGAATTGCAATGCACTTCGGCGATATTGCGCGCATCACTGGTGCCTTCGGCGGCTGACGAAATCACTGCGGCTATTGCCGCTGCTGGGGGAGCAATTCCGTTCAGCGACTACATGCGACTTGCGTTGTATGGCGAAGGTGGTTTTTACACAACAGGTGGCCGCGCAGGTCGACGTGGTGGAGACTTCATTACAAGCCCAGAAGTTGGACCATTATTTGGCACAGTGATTGCTCGTGCACTTGACGCATGGTGGAAAGAACTTGGATCGCCAAATCAATTTGATGTTGTCGAGTGCGGCGCAGGCCCTGGCACACTTGCGCGCAGCATCTTGGCGGCTCAACCCGAATGTGCTGCTGCAATGCAGTATGTTGCCGTTGAGTTATCGGCGTCACAACGAGCACTGCATCCGCAGGGTGTTGAGTCACGCGAAACCATGCCAGATGGGCCAATCACTGGTGTGATTTTGGCAAATGAGTTGCTCGACAATTTGCCATTCAGGTTGTTTGTGTTTGATGGTTCGTGGATGGAGGCTTTTGTTTCACAAGCAGCAGGTGGTCAGTTTGTAGAAGTGTTGCGCGCACCAGATGTTGTGCCGTCATGCTTGCCACAAACTGCACCACTTGGATCTCGTGCACCGATCCAAGATGCGGCAGCGTCATGGGTGCGTGACAGTTTGGCAAAGATTGGTAATGGTCGATTGCTGTTGTTCGACTATTGCAGCACTTCAACGGCCGAAATTGCACTCACTCCGTGGCGCGAATGGTTGCGCACATACCGAGACCAAGGCCGAGGAGCACATTATTTGACAGAGCCGGGCACACAAGACATCACTGCGCAAGTGATGATTGACCAGTTGCCAACAGGTTTTCGTCTTCAACCCAAACCGAATTTTTGGTGCAGTGTGGACTTGATGATCTAGTGCGTGAAGGCTCCGACTATTGGGAGAGTATGAAGACCGCTCCAGATGTAGCGGCAATGAAAATGCGCAGTCGCGCAACGGAAGCAAAATCGCTGGTCGACCAATCGGGCCTAGGGATGTTTAGTGTGGTTTCGTGGCAGAAGTGAGCTAGTTTTTCTCTGGTTTGCTCATCAGGTAGGCACCAACAATTACAACGAACATTCCCACCACCGAAAGAACGAGTAATGGTTCATTGTTGAACGTGGTGCCGAGGATCGTGCCGACGATTGGTGTGAAGTACGTGGGGATCATGCTGCGCACAGCACCCGTGCGCTTTGAAAGTGTCGCAAAGAGAACAAAGGCAAAACCTGTCCCGAGGACACCCAACACCACAAGTGCGCTAAACGATGAAAGTGAGAATGTGGAGTGGTTGATTCCCCAAATCCCATACGGGGCAGACATTGCAAATGCAACAATTTCTACGTGCAACATGAGTGTTCCGGGCGTATACATGGCCTGAAGTGGACGCGCGATGTTTATCGCTACTGCGTAGGAGAGAAGCGCTGCAACTAAGTACAGAATCCCTTTAACGTCTGCCGCAGATCCGTCATTGATGGATGGAAGTGCAATCAATAAAATTCCGCAGAATCCAATGAGCACTGCAAATATTCGACGACCACTTGGCATGGTTCGAATCCAAATTGCAGTAACAACCGCGACAACGACGGGAAGCGCACCATTCATCATTCCGGTAATGCTGCTCGAGAC
>CANGZK010000034.1 GCA_947458565.1 Acidimicrobiaceae bacterium | reverse complement strand
TATGCAGATCGTTTACTTGAAGATTTGGATCGTCTTGACTGGCCAGAACCAATCAAGTTGATGCAACGCAATTGGATCGGTAGAAGTGTCGGAGCGAAAGTGAACTTTGCCGCCAAAGCAGGTTCGATCGAGATCTTCACAACTCGCCCAGACACATTGTTTGGCGCAACATTTATGGTGCTTTCACCCGAGCACCCATTGGTTGATGCTCTCACCACAACCGATCAACAAAAAACGGTTGATGCGTATCGCGCAGCGACTGCCGCAATGCAGGACGAGGATCGGCGCGACGAAACTCGACCCAAGACGGGTGCGTTCACCGGATCTTTTGCAACCAACCCAATCAATGGCGCACAGATTCCCGTATGGATCGCCGACTACGTATTGATGGGATACGGCACTGGCGCAATCATGGCTGTGCCCTCTGGCGACCAGCGCGACTTTGATTTTGCTCGTAAGTATGAGTTACCGATCATTGCAACGCAAATGCCTGATGATGAATGGTTTATCTCCCGCGAGATTGCAATTTCGGATGATTGCAGCACCTGGCCACAAGCATTTGTTGGCGAAGGAACGTACATCAACTCCAAAAATGACTCACTGACTCTCAACGGCAAGCGCACGATTGAGGAAGCGACGTTGTTGGCAAACACGTGGCTTGAGGCGAACAAATGTGGCGCGAGTGCTGTCACCTATCGCTTGCGTGATTGGCTGTTTTCGCGTCAGCGCTATTGGGGTGAGCCGTTTCCTATTGTGTACGACGAAGACGATCAGCCAATTGCTGTTCCTATCAGTGCATTGCCAATCAAGCTTCCAGAACTTGCCGACTTCAAACCTCAGGCATTGGATCCAAATGATCAAACATCAGACCCAATCCCTCCACTCGCCCGCGTGAGCGAATGGGTCAACGTGACTCTCGACTTGGGTGATGGGCCACGCCAATACCGTCGCGAAGTAAACGTCATGCCGCAATGGGCCGGCTCATGTTGGTACGAGTTGCGTTACCTCGACCCAACAAACTCTGAAGCGTTCATTGACAAGGACGTTGAGAGATATTGGATGGGACCAAAACTTGACGGCCACACCGGCGGTGTCGATCTCTATGTAGGTGGAGTCGAGCACGCAGTGCTGCACTTGCTCTACAGCCGCTTCTGGCACAAAGTGTTATTCGACCTTGGTCATGTCTCGAGCCTCGAGCCATTCCATCGCTTGTTCAACCAGGGTTACATTCAGGCATATGCGTACCGCGATGAACGCGGTCAGACCGTTCCCGCCAATGAAGTCACAGAAGTCGCTGGCGGATATGAATGGAATGGCGAAAAGGTAAAGCGCGAATACGGCAAGATGGGCAAGAGCCTCAAAAACATTGTTACGCCAGACGAAATGTATGACGAGTTTGGCGCAGATACTTTCCGGCTCTACGAGATGTCGACTGGCCCGCTTGAAGCAAGTCGCCCTTGGAACACTCGTGATGTTGTGGGCATGCAACGCTTCTTGCAACGGTTGTGGCGCAATATGGTCGACGAAGACACTGGCGAATTGCACGTAAGCGAAGAGGCGGCACCGCTTGCATTGCAACGTGAACTACATAAAGCAATCCATGGTGTCGGCAACGATCTTGAGCACCTGCGATTTAACACGGCTATTTCCAAGATGATCGAACTCAACAACGCACTCACCATTTACGTCAACGATGCTGGTTCCACTCCTCGTGAAGTTGCAGTGCAGATGACACAAATGCTTTCGCCGCTGTGTCCTCATATGGCAGAAGAGATCTGGCAGCGACTCGGTCGCACAGAGTCACTGACATATATGCCGTTTCCAAAAGCCGATCCACAGTTGCTGGCGCAAGACACCATCGAAATTCCGGTTCAGATCAATGGCAAGATGCGTTCCAAGTTGTCGGTTGCAGCCGATGTCTCGGATGACGAATTGCGATCCATCGCCATGGCAGACGAAAAAGTAATCCAGATGCTTGCCGGTGCAACACCGAGCAAAATAATCGTTGTGCCGAAGCGCCTCGTCAATATCGTTTTATAACGAGCGTTTTACAGCAAGACGTTTTGCGTCTGGCACACCGCGCATCAACAAAATAATCTTGTTCACACCCTCGCCTGCCAATTGCCGACGAATCGGCGATGACGCATCAAGCAACGCCTTATCAAACCAATCCCACACCGAAACGATGAAGTCAGACTTCCGTACTGCTGTGGCGGATTCTTGTGCAGTTCTCAAAATCTCTGCACGCTGTGGGTGACTCGATCGGATATTCACACCGTCGGTCCGCGTACCCGAAACTTTTGCAAGCGCCGCGCTGTTCACGCCAAGAATTCTTGGTGGCAACTTGCACGGCATTTCAAATGTCGCAAACTTTTCATCTCGAGTTGGCGACCAAATTTCGTCTAACACATCGAGCGTTTGTTCAAGTTTTGCATGACGCTCTTGCATCGTGCGAGGAATCTCGATACCGAGTGCGTTCTGCTCGGCAGCAAACGTGCTCGCTGGCGATGCACCCGCCCCAAGACCAAGTATTAATCGTCCCGCAGAAATGTTTTGCACTGTGGCGGCAGCACCTGCAAGCACACCTGGGTGTCTGTTGCCAACATTTGCAACTAGTGGCCCAATATTGATCGTTGAAGTTGTTGCAGCCAACGCACCGAGCAATGTGAAGCACTCTGGCATCGATGGGGCATTCATGACCTGACCTGATAAATGGTCAGCAACCCACAATGTTGAATAATTGTTGTTTTCAGCGATGTGTGCAATTTCAATCAATTGTGCCCATGAACATTGGCCTTGATTGACTTGCAAATCGATAGTTAAATCATTCATCACAGTGATTTGAGTATTACATCACAGGAGTAGAATTGACACATGAACACAGTGCATGCCCCGGTGTTGCAGGTTCTAGATACCAAGCACAATTCGCTCACCGAAATCCTTGAAGTGCTCGCTAAAGACGGCGGAGTCATCGTGCACAACATGCTCTCCCCTCAGGTTGTGGCTAATTTGCTCAACGAGCTTGCTCCACAAAGTGAGACATCTCAAGTAGGGCCAAAATCAGATAACGAAAACGTCAACCATTTTTGGGGTCAACAGACCAAGCGCTTCACTCGCCTTGCCCAACGCTCGCAGACATTTGCCGACGAAGTATTGGTGCACCCAATCTTGACCGGCGTAGCCGATGTGTTGCTCAAGCCCTCTTGTGCGTCGTACTGGATGAACACCGGCCAGATGATGATCGTCATGCCTGGTGGTGCTCCGCAATATCTGCACCGAGATTCTGATGACTGGCCAGCGATGTGCTCACCAACCGCGCCACCGTGTCAGATCAGCTGCATGTTTGCACTCTCCGACTTCACTGCAGAAAATGGTGCGACACGTGTTGTGCCCGGCAGTCACGTATGGGATGACTTCTCTCGACAAGCCACCGACGCTGAAATCACTCAGGCTGTAATGCCAGCCGGCAGTGGAATGATCTACCTGGGAAAGACAATGCACAGTGCCGGTGCCAACAAGACCGAAAACGAAGCTCGGTTCGGTATGCATCTTTCATACGTACTTGGTTGGCTCACCCCCGAAGAAGCCGGCTGCCTCGGTGTCACCGAAGATCGCGCCAAAACTTTCACGAAACAACAGCAGCAGCTTCTTGGCTATCGCTGCTACGACGCATCAGATCTCAATGGGGGCCGCCTCTGGACCGTCGATTACGAAGACGTTCCTGTCGGCCTCAACTGGTGATTGTGCAAAACAACGAACACGAAAGCAGTACTCAACATGTCAATCAATAGTGTCAGCGTTAACAACAACATTCAGGGTTTGCGCCAGAGCTTCACACGCGCCGAATATGTGTCACCCGAAGTATTCGATCACGAAATGCAAGAGATTTTTGCCAAGCGCTGGAACTTTGTCGGTCGCGCAGAACAACTCAACCATATTGGGGATCGTTTAGTCGTTGAAGTTGGCAATGAGAGCATCCTCATTGTGCGCAACCGCGAGGGTCAACTGCGCGCGTACTACAACGTTTGCCAACATCGTGGTTCACAACTATGCGACAAAAGTGGCAGCGGTTTTGGTGCAGCAATTACCTGCCCATATCACTCGTGGAGTTACTCGTTGGAGGGACAACTCGTCAGCGCAATTCACCACGAAAAAGAGTCATTTGATCGAGATGGCATCTCACTCACGCCGGTACGCGTGGATGAATGGCAGGGCAACATGTTTGTCTGCCTCAGTGATGACGAAGAGCCATTGCATGATTGGCTCGAAGATTTGTACAGCAAGCCTTTTGACTTAGACAAGTTCGAGATTGGCAAGCTCAAGGTTGCCTACACCACGGTTGATGAGGCAAAGGCCAACTGGAAGGTGCTCGTTGAAAACTATTGCGAGTGCTTGCATTGCTCTGTCGTACATCCCGAGTTTTGCGAGATTGTGCCTGTCTATGGAAAAGGTTTCAACTTTCAAAATGACCGCTTTGACAACGGCGTGAGCCTTGCTCCCGGCATGACCGCAGTGTCTTTCAAACAAAATGAAGGCCTTCCGCTTCTTGCATCTATGGAAAACCTCGACCACTACTCGGTGTTTGGTGCGTACGTGTATCCCAACATGCTGATCGACGTCAACCCGACGCTTGTTGCGGTTACCGCATACATTCCACGAACACCCACCCACACCACCATCATCACCACGTATCTCTTCCCTGCTGAAGCGATCGGTAATCCTGCAATGGACATCATGCCGGCAGTCGAATTCAACGACCTTGTCAACCATCAAGACATCGATGTGTCCGAGCGCGTGCAGCGCGGTGTTGCTTCCAAGTCATTTAAGCGCGCGTATCACTCAGAGATGGAAAAGTATGCGCAACGTTTTGTTAAGCAATACCGCCAGGACATAACTAACAGCTAGTTGAAACTACCGACCTCGAACTCGACAGATTGCTGGTCGCTCATCGACGCCACCGTTTTTCCAAGCCGTGCAAGGTTCTCGAGAAACACATCGCCATGATCACGAGTGTGGGCTACTGAGAGCGTCAGTGATTCACTCTTTCCCCATGGAGCCAAAAATACGCCGCCATTAAATTGCATCAAATAGTGCAGGTGCATTGCGCCAGTGTTGACTTCGAGGAAGTCGCGATAATTAATAGCTGGTTCGTTGCTGTACACAACTGAGACTTTGAACCCAAACTGATATCCGTGAGCCTCTTGCCCATATCCGTGCAATGTTGAAAGTGAATTCTCGAGAATGTACGCACCAACATCGTTGGCTTTCGCGTACGCCTCAGGGGTCAATATTTCGGTAAGCACTGCGCGTGCAGCAGCCATCGTTAAAGGGTTGCCGTTAAACGTTCCTACTTGGCTGTATCGACCATCGGTAATTGCAGACATGACTTCGGTAGTTCCGCCCACTGCACCACATGGCAATCCTCCACCGAGTGCTTTTGCAAGACAAATGATGTCTGGAGTAATTCCATACATGGCCGTAACTCCGCCGGGGTGAACCACCAATCCTGTTTTGACTTCGTCAAACGCAAGCAATGCCCCGTGGCGATGCACGATGCTCTTGATGCCTTCGAGATAACCGGGCTGAGGAACGATGATGCCCGCGCCCATCAAGATCGGCTCCAAGATCATTCCAGCAATTTGCCCAGGATTTTCTGTGAACACTCGCTCGAGTGCGTCCAGGTCATTGAGTGGCACGATGCGTACGCAATCTGCAATTGCTTGAGGAATACCTGCACCCGGCGTGCGCCATGGGTTGTCTGCAGGTCCGAGTTCTTTTGCCGAGCGGAAGATTGAAATAGCAACTGAATCGTGATGGCCGTTATAGGAGCCCTCCACCTTGACAATTAAGTCTCGACCTGTGACCGTGCGCATGAGATGCACCGCGTCCATTGTTGCCTCGGTACCTGAGTTGCAAAAACGCCACTGTGGCAATCCAAACCGGCGCGCCAATTCCTCAGCGACCACAATCGAGTCTGACGTTGGCTGGGCGAAGTGAGTACCCTTCGTGACCCTGTCTTGTACCGCTCGCACAATTGATGGGTTGGCGTGCCCCACAATGTTGGCTCCATAGCCAGCATGGAAGTCGATGTACTTATTGCCATCAACGTCCCACACATGGGCGCCTTCGCCATGACTCACCCACACAGGGACTGGACGCGAACTAGCCCAGCTAGAAGGAACTCCGCCAGGAATGGTGAGCGAGGCTCGTTCGTGCAGCGCCTGCGACTGTGGAACCCGACTTAAGAATAGTGACTCTTCAGTTCTGATTACTTTGTCAAGTGCACTCATAGTGACTAAGTTACACCTCATGCTTAGACGCGACTTCCTCAGGAACCTAGTTATCACCACCGGCGGCCTCGTTGTCGCACCATCGATCCTGAGTGCATGTGGCACAAATGCCACATCGTCTGGGGAATTGGTAATTGGCACGCCCTCGGCTCCCGTGACCCTGCCACAGTCGGGTGAGGCAATTGCTGACGGCCTTCCAGAAGAAGGTGGCACAATCGAGATTCTCAACTGGGCCGACTACACCAACCCCGAAGTCATCGCTGATTTTGAAAAAGCATTTGGCGTAACTGTGAAACAAAGTATTTACGACAATGAAGATGCCGCAATTGCGAAACTGCGCAACGGCACCTTGAAACCCGACTTGATTATCGGCATGACCGACACTGCACTTGCTCGACTTGTTGCAGCCAATTTATTGCAACCATTAAACAAGTCATACATTGACAACTTCGGCAATTTGCTTACTGGTTTGCAAGACCCGTATTACGACGGAGGCTCGCAGTACACCGTCGCCCAGTTTATTTACGGCAATGGAATTGGATACCGAACAGACAAGATCGACTCGGCCGACTTAATCGCACAGGGCTATGACAGCATGTGGAACCCTGCATACAAGGGACGTCTCGCGGTACCCGATTCGTACCGTGACTCAATCAGCCTTGCGCTGTTTCAAGCCGGCATCACCGATGTCAATACCACCGATGCAGCAACAATTACTGCCGCACAAGAAAATCTCATTCGCCTTCGCGATGCGACTCAACCAAAAGTTGACATTTTGTCGTACCAAGAAATTCCTGCTGGCAACCGTGACATCGCCTACATGTGGTCTGGCGACATCCTGATCGCACCATGGAACCTGCCGGAGGGAACCTCAACCGATGTGCTCGGCTTCTGGTATCCAGAACAAACCATCACCGCAAACGATTTCTTGTGCATTCCAAAAGAATCAAAAGCACCAGTGCTTGCGCATCGCTTCATTAACTATCTGCTCGACAACGATGTTGCACTCAAAAATCAGTCATACGTTGGATACCAGCCAGCACTCACCGCTGTGACTGCAGAAGCACTGATCTCGAGTGGCGCAATCCCCGAATCGCTGGTTGATGCAGTTGTAGACGCTGAACGCTACGCATCTGGCCAACGCCTCGTCAGCCTGAGCCCCGAAACAGACGCGTTGTGGAACGACGTCTGGGCGACATTCACCGCTGGCTGATCGGGTGCGTCGCAACACTCGCATTTGGAATGGCCTTGCAGCACCTGGTGCAGCCTGGCTATTGACATTTTTTGCAGTTCCTTTTTACGCCGTTGCATGCGTTGCCTTCGGTTCGATTGACCCAGTTTTTCGCGATGCGATCCCTCAATGGAATCCACTGCAATGGGACTTCACTCAGGCACAAGACGTCCTTGCTAGTGCGCTAAACGGCCCGTTACAGGGCGTGTTCATCCGCACCTTCATCTTTGTTATTGCGGCAATGATGATCTGCTTTCTGATTGGCTTTCCTATTGCATATTTTCTTGCACGACACGCAGGTAAGCGCCGCTTGTTGCTACTCACACTGATCATCATGCCGTTTTGGGTCAACTATCTCATGCGCATGTTGTCTTGGGTCAACCTCTTAAGCCCAAGCGGATTGTTTAGTCGCCTGATGAGCAACTTTGGCATTAACTACAACTGGCTTGATGGCTCGCCAATTACTGTTGTTCTTGGTTTGGTGTATGGATACGTTCCTTTCCTCATCTTGCCGTTGTACGCCACTCTCGAACGCATGGACTGGCGACTTGTTGAGGCTGCACGAGATTTGGGGGCATCATCACGTCAAGCGTTTCGTTTGATCACAGTTCCAACAGCGAAAGCCGGTGTTGCCGCAGCCGCAATTTTGATTGCGCTGCCGATGTTTGGTGATTACTACACCAATGACCTTCTCTCTCGCTCACCCAAAACCGAAATGCTCGGCAACCAGATCGACTTTTACATCAACAACAGCAGTCAACCGCAACGCGGAGCAATTTTGGTGATGATGCTTTCAGTCTTGCTGCTCATTGCATTGTCGTGGTATTTGCGAAGCACCGCACGAGTGGGCAAGGAACAAGTGCGATGAGCACAATCGCTCCGCGTCGAATCAGGGTTTTGCCAATTCTCGCTTGGGGCTACATCGCGTGGAGTTTGGTGCCCGTGCTCATCGCCGTCGCCTATTCATTTAACGATGGTCGCAGTCGCACTATGTGGCAGGGCTTTTCATTTCGCTGGTGGTTTGGCGACCCCAATGCCTCGGTATTTCGCGACGAATCAATGCGTCAAGCAATTGTTAACTCACTCGTACTCGCAACCGCAACAATGCTGATCGTTGCCCCACTCGGCATTGCGCTTGCAGTCGGCTCACACCGCATGCGCGGCAAACTCTCGTCAGGCGTGCAAGGCCTCACCTCCATTCCTCTCATCACGCCAGAGATTGTTGTCGGTGCTGCACTCTTACTCACCATCACTCGCCTCTTCAGCGGCATCCCACTTGGCTTTCCAGCGCAGTTGCTCGGCAACATCACCTTCTCTATTTCGGCTGTCGTTGTGATCGTGCGTGCGCGTCTGGTTTCCATTGGCTCTGGCTTCGAAGAAGCTGCGCGTGATCTCGGTGCCACACGAATGCAAGCGTTGCGATATGTCTTGATGCCCATGCTGTGGCCCTCCGTGATGGCCAGCCTCGTTGTTGTATTTGCCACTGTCATTGACGACTTCGTGATCACAAGTTTCCTTTCCGCGGGCGTTGATTCAGAAACTGTTCCACTACGCATTTACTCATCAGTTCGGGGCGGCGCAACACCTGCACTCAATGCGCTCGCGACGCTGCTGGTAGCCACCACATTTGCCGCACTCACCATTGCGCTCTTCGCACTCTCGCATTGGCGTAAGCGACACGGAGAACCAGGTGGCATTAGGGCAGCACTTGCCGACATTACCCGGATGGGCGAATAACTAGTTCAGCGGTAATACACGTAATGCGTCTGGCATCACGTCAATATTGGTCGTCGTATCTTCTTGCAAATCGCGGGAAGATTCATCGTTGGGGATTTCGGCAACAAGCTTGATTCCCGAAACATCGAGCGTCACACGTAGTGACGAGCCAGCAAAGATAACCCGCTCAATAGTTGCCTGCTGCGTGCCAGTGCCAACATGAATTCGTTCTGGACGGATCATGATCATCCCATCACCAAGAGGCGCGCTTGTAGGGGCAGCAAACTTCACCCCACTGATCATGACCACTCCGCTTGACACCACAGTGCCTGGCAATAAATTGGCGGCACCAACAAACTTGGCAACATCAATTGTTGCCGGCTTCTCGTAGATCTCTCGCGGTGCACCAACCTGAATCAATTTACCATCACGCATCACGCCAATGCGGTCGCTCATCGTGAACGCTTCATGTTGATCGTGAGTGACGTAGATAAATGTGATACCAATTTGACGCTGCAACGCCGCTAACTCCACCTGCAACCGTGCTCGCAACTGCGCGTCAAGCGCACCGAGGGGCTCGTCTAGCAACAACACACTTGGTTCAAGCACCAATGCTCGCGCCAATGCAACACGTTGCTGCTCGCCTCCCGACAATTGTGGAACACGGCGTTCGCTGAACGAGGCAAGTGAAACCAACTCAAGTGCTTGCATCACTCGTTCTTTTTCCGGCTTTGGCGAAACACTTCCCTTTTTCTCGAACTTCAGACCAAACGCAACATTGTCAAACACGTTGAGATGTGGAAACAACGCATAGTTCTGAAACACCGTGTTCAGAGGCCGAACTTCTGGCTCATCAAACGTCACATCGCGGTCGTCGATCAATATCTGGCCACCATCTGGTCGCTCAAAACCGCCGATCATCCGCAGTGTGGTTGTCTTTCCACATCCAGATGGACCAAGCAACGAAAAGAACTCGCCCGCACGGATCTCGAGCGATACATCATTAACCACAACCCGCTCGCCGTATGACTTGTTGAGTCCACGGAGCGTGACAGACCCATCTAAAACCTGTTGCGTCATAGTCCCCCGACCCTATTCCTTTTGTGGAGCTAAGGGGAATTGAACCCCTGACCTCTTGCATGCCATGCAAGCGC
>CANGZK010000033.1 GCA_947458565.1 Acidimicrobiaceae bacterium | reverse complement strand
TTGCAGTGATCAACAAGATTGACTTGCCGGCTGCAGACCCAGACCGCTATGCAATGGAAATTGAAAAGGTTTTGGGTATCCCTGCCGAAGATATCTTGCGTATCTCGGCGAAGACTGGTGTTGGTGTGCCCGAATTGTTGGATGAAATCATTGTTCGTATTCCTCCGCCTAAAGGCGACGTCAATGCGCCACTTCAGGCCCTCATCTTTGACTCGCAGTACGACACATACCGAGGTGTGGTTTCGAGCATCCGTGTAATGAATGGTCGGATGAATAGTGGTAGCAAGTTGCTGTTTATGCAAACTAAAGCAACACACGAAGTGATCGAGATCGGTGCGCGTATGCCAGTGTCGACACCAGTTGCCGAACTCGGGCCGGGGGAAGTGGGGTACCTGATCGCGGGCATCAAGGATGTTGGCGAGGCGCGAAGTGGTGAGACAGTAACAACAGCAATCAACTCAGCCACTGAAGTTCTCGATGGTTACCGCGATCCAAAGCCAATGGTGTTTTGTGGACTGTTTCCAATTGACGGTGATGACTTTGAAAACTTGCGCGAGAGTTTGCAAAGACTCAAACTCAATGATGCGTCTATTGCCTACGAGCCAGAGTCTTCTGGCGCGCTTGGGTTTGGTTTTCGATGTGGATTTCTTGGTCTGTTGCACATGGAAATTGTGAAAGAGCGATTGGAGCGCGAATTCAATTTGGCGCTGATTGCCACGGCACCGTCGGTGGAATACATGGTGAATAAGACCAATGGCGAAAAGGTGAAGGTTGACAACCCTGCCGACTTGCCTGCGACTGTATATATAGGTTCAATTGAGGAGCCTTTCTTCCGCGTCAGCATCATTACGCCAAAGGATTACACGGGTTCGCTGATGGAATTGTGTCAGGACCGACGTGGCGAATTGATCAAGCTCGAATATCTGTCGCCAGAGCGCGTCGATATGCAATACAAAATGCCACTTGCAGAAGTAGTTGTAGATTTTTTCGATCAGTTGAAAAGTCGTTCGCAGGGCTATGCAAGTTTGGATTACGAACTTGATGGATACCGAGTGTCTGACTTGGTGCGCGTAGATATTTTGTTAAATGCATTGCCGGCTGATGCATTTTCTACAATCGTTCACCGTGACAAGGCATACGACTATGGCAACCGGATGTGTGCAAAGTTGCGCGAGCTCATTCCGCGCCAGATGTTTGATGTTCCTATTCAGGCTGCGATTGGTGGACGCATCATCGCGCGTGAGACAGTGAAAGCAAAACGCAAAGACGTTTTGGCAAAGTGTTACGGCGGAGATATTTCCCGAAAGCGTAAGTTGCTTGAAAAGCAAAAAGAGGGAAAGAAGAAAATGAAGTCAATTGGTCGCGTAGAAGTGCCAGGCGACGTGTTTATTTCGGCGCTCAAACTCGATGGCTGAGCAGCCCGCCAAAAATGGAGCCATGTTTCGTTCGTTAAAGAGCTTTAACGCACGATTGTTTTTTGCAGGACTTCTGCTCTCCAATATCGGCTCGTGGTTGCAACTCACGGCCACATCATTTTTGCTCTATCGATTAACTGGTAGCGCCGTTGCACTTGGCATTAATGCTGCATTGCAGTTTTTGCCGATGCTGTTATTCGGGGCATGGGCTGGTGCATTGTCCGATCGCTACAACCGCCAACGCACCACGATCATCACGCAAACCTTGCTTGCATCGCAGGCCATTGTGCTTGGTGTCTGCGACATCACAGGCATTATCAACATGCCAATCGTGTTTGTGCTCACTGGGGCACTTGGAATTATTGGCGCGATTGACAACCCTGCACGACGCGGACTCGTGACTGAACTCGTACCGGAACAAGACATGTCGAACGCAATGAGTCTGAACACGGCTGTGATGACGGGCTCGCGTATCTTTGGTCCGGCCCTTGCTGCAGCCTTGGTTGGTCCGTTGGGCACGGGATGGCTGTTTGTAATCAACGGCGTGTCGTATGCAGCGATGTTGTACGGCGTTGCTGGTTTGAGAAAATCGGAAATGTTTTCGCCGCCACTACGACCTGCGGGTGGCACACCGGTGCGGGACGGTTTACGATTCGTGCGTCACAACGAGCGGCTGCTCATTTTGTTCAGCATTTTCACATTGGTCAGCACATTTGCCTTTAACTATGGCGTGTCACTTCCAAAACTTGCCGACCAAGAATGGGGGGATCCCAAGTATTACGGCTGGGTTTTGGCGGTCACCAGCGTTGGAAGTTTGATCGGCGCGTTGTTGACTGCTCGACTGCATCGTGCAACGTATCGGTGGGTGGCGATAAACGTGTTGTTGTTGGCTGTCGCAAATATCGGCATGGCGTGGTCGCCAAATGTCTGGGTCGCATTTGTGTGGGCAATTCCGCTCGGTTGCGGTGGTGCGGCAATGATTTCGGCTGCGAACTCGATCATTCAATATGAATCACCACCCGACATGCGGGGGCGAATGCTGGCATTGAGCGCAGTTGCATTTTTGGGCTCCACGCCGATTGGTGGACCAATTACTGGTTGGGTCGCCGATGCCGTGAGCGTGCAATGGTCGCTTGGATATGGTGGAATTATTGGCGCGTTGGCAGGTGTGTACATGAGCGTGTGGATTTGGAGAAGTGGTGTCGATCGCAACTAATTCGGTGATGTGGTTTAGGCGCGATTTGCGCTTGGCTGACAATGAGGCCCTAGTCGCTGCTGCACGTGCCAAGAGCGTGACGCCTCTGTTTGTCATTGACCCAAAGTTCTTTGAGCGCTCGGGAGCACCGCGTTTGGTGTTTCTCCTGCGCAACTTACATGAACTGAATAAATCAATGGGCGGAGCATTGGTCATCCGAACTGGTGACCCGATTGATGTAGTTCCAGCAGTAGCTCAAGAAGTTGGTGCAACCGAAGTGTTTGCTGCCAAAGATTTCGCACCGTACGGCCAATCACGAGATGCATTGGTTGACACCGCACTGCGAAAGGTTGGCGCAGAGTTGCGCAGCGTTGGATCTGCGTATGCAGTCGACCCTGGCTTGGTTCGCAAGGCAGACAACACGCCATATGCGGTATTCACGCCGTTCTCCAAGATTTGGCTCTCACAAGGCTGGTCGGCTCCGTTTCCGCAACCCAAAGTGGCGTGGCAAGGCGCACCAACTGTTGCATCTGAAGAGTTACCTGTAGAACCAGTATGCGGTGCGACACTTCCAACCGCAGGAGAACACGCAGCATGGAAGGTGTGGGAAACTTTTCGTGATTCAGCGCTGAATGGTTATGCAGAGACTCGCAATAATCCGGACATCAATGGCACAAGCCAACTGTCGCCCTATTTGCGATTTGGACTTGTTCATCCACGATCGTTGTTGGCCGAGCTTGGTGACTCGAAATCACATTTAGTTTTCAGAAGCGAATTATGTTGGCGCGAGTTTTACGGCGATGTTCTTTTCCATCAGCCCCGAACAGTTTGGGAAAACCTCCAACCAAAAATGAACAAAATGACTCACGACACTGGAGCCGATGCCGTGGCGAGATTTGATGTGTGGTGCAAAGGCGAGACAGGTTTTCCAATTGTTGACGCAGGGATGAAACAAATGTTGGCAACGGGCTGGATGCACAACCGTGTGCGAATGATTGTTGCGAGTTTCCTGGTGAAAGATTTACATCTGCCATGGCAATGGGGTGCAAAGTTTTTCATGCGTCACTTAGTGGATGGAGATATTGCATCAAACAATCACGGTTGGCAATGGACGGCCGGCACAGGTACGGATGCATCGCCATACTTTCGAATTTTTAATCCCATTTCCCAGGGCGAGCGTTTTGATCCACAGGGCACGTACGTACGCCAGTGGATTCCCGAACTTCGCGAACTGGCAGATGATGCAGTGCATTCACCTTGGACGTTAGGAATGCTCAATCCCTACATTCCGCCGATGGTGGACCATGCAGAGGAGCGCCTTATTTCCCTCGATCGCTACAAAGCGGTATCGGGCAAGTAAAGAAGCGCATCACTAGGTGCATCGTGCCTCGGTATCCTTGTGACGATGCTTGATGACCGCAAAACAGCCATTCTCCGCGCTGTAGTGGAGGAGTACATCTCGACGGCGCAGCCTGTTGGGTCATCGCATATCGCCAATACCTCTGGGGTTCATGTCTCGTCTGCCACTGTGCGCAACGACATGAGTTTTCTTGAGCAAGAAGGGTATTTGGCTCAACCGCACACATCGGCAGGGCGTATTCCTACCGACAAGGGCTATCGGTTTTTTGTAGATCACCTCACACCATCGGGCACCCTTGAACTTGCGGCGCAGGATCGCATCGGCCAGTTTTTTGATTCTGCACATGGACGTTTGGAAGAGACGTTGCAGCGCACGAGCACACTGCTTGCCGAGATGACCAACTATGCAGCCGTGGTGATGGGGCCTAAAGCCGAAGTTGCGGTAGTTCGTTCTGTGCAACTCGTTGGTCTCAGCGCACATATGGCAATGGTTGTAGTTGTGTTGTCAAACGGTGTAGTTGAAAGTGAGCCGATTGAGCTCAGTGCATCGATCACCGACGACCAGACAGCCGCTGCTTCGCAATCACTCAGTCGCATCATGATCGGAAAAGCGCTTGGTGCTTCGCTGCCGCTCATGACATCAGGTGATGCGATTGTGGATGCACTTGCAGCACAAGTAGTGCGTGCCATGAATAGTCGACGAGTTGATGAATCAGTGTTTGTGGGTGGAGCTTCAGCAATGGCGCAAGCTTTTGATGCTGTTGAAATAGTGCGATCAGTGCTACACACACTCGAACAGCAATATGTCGTTGTGTCACTTGTACGCGACATGCTCAATAGAGGTTTGTCTGTTGCAATCGGCACTGAGCATGGCGTCGAACCACTCGCGACCTGTTCGTTGGTGCTTTCGCCAGTAGTTGTGGATGGTGCAACGCTCGGCACCGTAGGCGTGTTGGGACCAACACGAATGAACTATCCGCAAGCGCTTGCCACTGTTGAAATCGTTGGCGAACGCCTTGGGCGAAGGCTTACCGAGGGCTGATCTTTTATGGCAACAGATTTTTATGAGCTGCTCGGTGTCTCTCGTGGTGCTGATGCCGACGAAATAAAGCGCGCATATCGAAAACGCGCTCGCGAGTTGCATCCAGATGCAAACCCTGGAAATGCTGAAGCCGAATCAAAGTTCAAAGAAGTGTCTCACGCTTACGAAGTGCTTTCTGACTCAGACAAGCGAGCGCGCTACGACCAATTTGGTGAAGCGGGAGTTGGCGGTCGTGGCAATACCGGAGACCCATTTGGTGGCGGAAGCGCCGGTGGATTTGGTGACATTTTTGAGGCATTCTTCGGTGGAGGTTCGCCATTCGGTGGCGGCGGTCAAAGGCAACAGTCGGGGCCACCGCGAGGTCAAGATGTTGAAGCTGTAGCAAACATTTCATTTGAAGACGCAGTTTTCGGATGCACTACTGATGTGAAGATGCGTTCGGCGTTGCGCTGCGACGAATGTGAAGGCAGCGGAGCCAAAAAAGGAACTTCAGCAAAGACTTGCGCAGAGTGTGGTGGGGCAGGTCAAGTGCGTCGAGTGCGTCAAAGCATGCTTGGACAAATGGTCACTGCTGCGCCGTGTGGTCGATGCAGTGGAATGGGTCAAATCATTGATGCACCATGTGCTCCGTGCAGGGGTGATGGTCGAATCATCAAGGACGTGGAACACACAGTTGAAGTTCCTGCAGGTATCAATACTGGGCAAACATTGCGCGTAAGTGGGCGGGGCGCTGTGGGTATTCGTGGTGGCGGTGCAGGAGATCTGTTTGTGCACGTGCGTGTTGCAGACCACGAGACTTATCGCCGCGAAGAAGACGATCTTGTCACCGACGTCGTTATTTCAATTGCGCAGGCGGCGCTCGGGACTCATTTGGTGTTGAGCACGCTCGATGGTGATGAAGACCTAGTAATCCCACCTGGTGTGCAGCAGGGGCGAGAGTTTGTGCTCAAAGGTCGTGGAGTACCTCATCTGAACCAGGGATCTCGCAATAAGGGTCGAGGAAACTTGCGTGCGCAAATTGTGATTGCAGTGCCAACCAAACTGAGTGATGCAGAGCGTGATTTGCTGACTCGATTTGCTGAATCTCGCGGTGAGCACGTAACACAGTCGGCTTCTACATTGAAAGCCAAGATCAAGTCAGCATTTTTGTGATCGAAACACTTCGCCGAAGTGCTGCTCACGTTTTTGTTCAGTCGCTAGAAACACTTGTTCTCAGCACCGATGATCAACATCATCTGCTCAAGGTTCTCAGAGTCAAATCGACCGATCAAATCACAGTGAGCAATGGCGTCGGTGCATGGATCACGGCAACAATCAGCAAAGACGGTGATGTTCGCGCGACAAGTGAGTTGTTTGTCGTTGAGCCACCAACGTGGTCATTGTGTGTTGCGTTTGCTCCTGTAAAAGGCGAAAAGCCAGAGCTCATTGTGCAGAAGCTCACTGAACTGGGAATCGATGAGATCATTCCGCTGGCTCCAACTGCTCGATCAGTCGTTCGCTGGGATTCGGTGAAGGCAGAAAAGCAGACAGCAAGATTGCAACGAGTAGCAAACGAGGCATCGATGCAAAGTCGAAGAGTCTGGCTTCCCGTGGTACATCCGGTGACAAAACTCGCAGATTTGATATCACGCACAGAAGTCGCATTTGCAGAACCAGGCGGAGTTGAGGTCACTGGTTTCCATCGAACGATTGTTATAGGCCCAGAAGGTGGATTTGCCCCCGAAGAACTTGATGGGTCGGTCAGTCGAGTTTCCCTTGGGGAATCCGTGCTGAGAGCTGAAACTGCTGCAATAGTTGCAGGTGCGTTGATGACTCGATGTCGAAGGGGCGGAATGTGAATACACCAGCAAATGACCCACTTGATGAGCAGTCTTATGCACGCCTAGTAGGTGAGCGATTGCGCAGTATTCGCCAACAAAAGAACTTGTCGCTAAATGAAGTTGAGACTTCAACTCAGCAGGAATTCAAGGCGTCGGTAATGGGCGCATATGAGCGTGGCGAACGCGTTATCAGTGTGTTGCGCCTCGAACGTCTGGCGCGCTTTTATGGCGTGACTGTCGATCAGCTGTTGCCTCGCGATAAGCAACGTGAAGATTCGGCCCAGCCAGGTGTTGTTGCTCCTAAGAAATTGCGCATTGATGTCGCCAAATTGTCGACACGTGAAGGCGATCAGTTCAAAATGCTTGAACGACTTTTGCGAATGATTCAGGTTCAGCGACAAGACTTCAACGGCAAAGTCATCACTGTTCGTGCCAACGACACACGGGCAATTGCAGTCATGCTTGATGTGAGCATTGACGATGTGGGAACCAAGTTGGCCGAACTTGACTTGCTGTTTGTGCCGCCCAATGCAACTTGATGCTTCGTCCCACGGTGTGTACCTGCACATTCCGTTTTGCTCAAAGCGTTGTGATTATTGCGCGTTTGCAACATTTACCGACCGTCATCATTTAACAGGTGAATATTTGCGAGCAATGCGCATTCACATCAACATGGTTGTTGCTCAGAGGATGATTCCCGCAACGAGTGTGTTTGTGGGTGGTGGTACGCCAAGCATGGTGCCAGCAGAAGAATTGGTTGCAGTGATACGCGATATTCCATTGGCACCAAATGCCGAAGTAACTGTTGAGTGCAACCCCGACAACATCACTCTCGAGATGATGCGCACGTATCGAGAGGGTGGAGTCAATCGAATTTCGATTGGCGTGCAGTCGACAGTGCCACATGTGTTGGCTGCGTTGGGTCGCACGCACGATCCAGAAAACGTTCGCCGATCGGTTGCGTATGTTCGCGAAGCAGGGTTCACGACGTTCAATCTCGACATCATTTATGGTGCTGCTGGCGAGACGCTTGCCGACTGGAAGACAACGGTGTCTGATGTTGTGGCACTAGACCCGCCGCATGTTTCGGCATATGGTCTCACTGTCGAAGCCAACACTCCACTGGCCACTCAGCCAGAGCGACACCCTGATAACGATGACCAAGCAGATAAGTATGAACTTGTCGATGATGTGTTCGCGAGTAATGGTTTAGTGAATTACGAAATATCCAACTGGGCAAAATCTGGACACGAATGCAAACACAACTATCTGTATTGGTTGCAAGGCAACTACGACGGATTCGGTTGCGCAGCACACGCACATAAAGATGGTCGCCGCTGGTGGAACGTGCGCACGCCAGATCGTTATATCGAGATGGTGAATGCCGGCGAGATTCCAGAATCTTCAAGCGAAACGCTTGACAGTGAAACACGCAAGTTCGAGGCATTGCAATTGCTTGTTCGAGTGCGTGATGGTGTGCCAACGGATGCATTAAGTGTGCAAGATCGAGAAATGATGAGTGACTTAGTTGCGCAGGTGGGCGACAGGCTTGTGCTTACTCGCGCAGGCCGTTTAATGGCCAATGAGGTGAGTTTGCGATTGCGGGTCAATGCCTAAAACGGGTAGGCTTTTACGAAAGTAAGGGCGCGTAGCTCAGTTGGTTAGAGCACTACCTCGACATGGTAGGGGTCCCGGGTTCGAGTCCCGTCGCGCCCACTGGAGATCTAAAAGATGGTGTTGGCAACGAGTGCCGCAACGACTCCGATTGCGCTGATGGCGATGGAGAGTACTTGAACGGTATTGCGTCGAAGCAACTGGCTGGTGTTGTGCGTATTTTCGCTACTCATTTTGTCGAATCGTGCGTCAACTTTGTCGAATCGTGCGTCAACTCTGGCAAATTCTGCGTCAACTTTGTCGAATCGTGCGTCAACTTTGGCAAATTCTGCGTCAACTTTGTCGAATCGTGCGTCAACTTTGGCAAATTCTGCGTCAACTTTCGCAAAATCTGCTTCAACTGTGTCAAATCGTGCGCTAATCCACGATCGCAACTTACTGAATTCAGTTTCAGTAGTTACTGCCAACATCATGACGTCGGCGCGAGTGGCAGACTTTTTGGCATCGTCGGAGATGAGTTCGGACATAGTTAGGACGATGTTCTGGTTGTTTGGTGCTGTTTTGCTTTCGTGCATTTGTGATCCTTTTGCTGAGGTGATGTGCAAAGGATGTGTGCGCTGGGAGGCCAAAAGTGGTGCATAGATGAACACTTACATATGTTGTGCTCTAGTTGTCAAGCACTGGCATTTTTGACAACAGCCTCGGACTCGCGAGCTGCAGATTTGTAAATCCCTTTGCTCATCAGAGACATCTCACTACGACGACGTTTATCGTAAACAGTTGCCCGATCGGCATGCACCGATGCGTCGTCGGGTGCAGCCCAACCTGCGAGGTCGGCTAAATGGCATGCAAGGCGTAAATCGGTCTCGGTGAGTTCGAGTGCACGCTGAATCAACACATGCGCACCACCTGCGAGATGGGCAATCTCTTGCGCCACAACAGCATCTGGTGCAGGTTTGAGTCGCGAAGCAGCACCGTCCCACCAACCGCCATAGAGCCGCCAAATGTTGCGCACCACAAACTCTGGCTCGTCGTAAAACGGGCGCATGTATGGCTTGTCGAGAATGTGTTGTGGAACTTTGACTGTGTGAATGATGGTGTCAAGAGTTTCACCCGCGTTCATCATGTCGATGACTTGGTAGACCAAGGTTTCGAGCGATGTCGCGATGTCGTCAAGCACGGTGGCGATACGTGTTTTGCCCTCAATTGGTAATCCGTGAGCGGGTAGTAGTAGCTCTGGTCCTTGTGCAATCATACGTCGCAATGCGGTTGCCCACTCGAGTGCATACCGCTGCACTTTCTGAGGGTTTCCCGCATTTGGGTAATTCCAAATCACAAAGTCGCCGGTGAACAGCCACTTCTTTTCGGGTATCCAACCCCACAAGTGGTCGTCTGTCTCGCCGCGAGCATGATGAAACTCCACCGAAGTGTTGCCAGCCTGAATGATGAGTTGATCCGAAAATGATTCGTCGGGGCGGAGTGTGGCGAGTGGAAGAAACTGTTGAGCATTCTCTCCAAGCGATAATGCTTCTCGCGTGTTGTCCGAGTTCGGCTTCATATCCGACTTGATGCCACCAAACTGGCGCTGATTGATGCGCACATTCCACTCATTGGTAGTGGTGTAACGGTCGATGCGCTTATTGACATTCTCGTGTCCAATGACGTGAGGCGTAGGCGCGCCTTTAGAGATTGCATCGTTTGCAAAAGCAAAACTGCCACCCACATGATCGGCGTGACCATGTGTATAGACAAGATGCGAGATAGGTGATGTTCGCCAGATACGTATGGATTGCACAACGGCCTCACCACTACCTGCGCCAGATGCATCAAAACACATCAGTCCGTCGCCGGTGTCCCACACAACTGAGTGGCTAAAACTTTCGACGATTGCGAGATCGGTTGCGAGTTCGGTGATCTCGTTGGTGACGCGATTGAGGGGTTGGTCAACAACTCCAGAATCAAT
>CANGZK010000032.1 GCA_947458565.1 Acidimicrobiaceae bacterium | reverse complement strand
GTTGCGATCTTTATTGCTCCGCGCACGATGGTTTTTCAGACATGCAACGACAAATCAATGAGCGCTCACCTGCGTCTTGAAGAAAACCGCAAGGTTGCTGAATCGTTTGGCGTGACAATGCACGAAATTCCTGTTTTGCCAGTGATCGAGTATCACGGCGAGCGCGTGCAGGTTCCGTATCTCAATTTTTACATGATCAATGGTGCAGTGATCGTGCCTGTCTGCGGTCACGCAGCGGACGACGACATGCTTGCACTCATCGGAGAATACATTCCCGATCGCGACATCATTGGTCTCGACATCGGTGGAATTCTTGCTTATGGTGGTGGTGGCATTCACTGCATCACGCAGCAAATACCTGCTGTTCTCTAACAGTTTCTAAACAGGCGCATCCATTGTGCGGAGTGGCAGTTGCTGCGACGGCAGGTTGTCCCACATGTCGGCAAGTAGATCTTCGCGTAGTGCACGCACGCTTGGGTCGTCCCAGCGATTGACATGTTGCAGTGGGTCGTGAGTCAGGTCGTAGAGCTCGCCTTCGCCGGCTTTGCTCATAGAGCCGGCAAGCGCGCCGGTGCACACCCAGTTATCGCGACAGATGGTGCGCAGGTGCACAATTTTTCCAAACAAGACAGAATCCCATTCGGTGAGCACGCGTTCGTGACCAAGTTGTTCGGCTTCAGCCTGATGAATTGGTAAACGAGGCGCTTCTACGTAGCTCGGTTGAGCAATGCCTGCGATGTGCGCAAACGTTGCGGCAAGCGAAACGTGGCCAACAGGAGCAGAAACTCGTGCAGGTGCGATGTTGGCGCTTGGTGCTGGGCGCCAGATGAGAGGAAGTCGCATTAGTGAGTCGACGTGATATGGACCCTTAAAAAGTAGACCGAAGTCGCCTTGAAACTCGCCGTGATCAGTGGTGTACAACACGTCGAGGTCGTTGCCCCAGCCACGCGATTCAATCGCACCCCTCACCTTGGCAATGGCCTCATCAATCAATTCGTTTTCGACATGCGTATACGCATTTACTTCTCGTACTTGGTCTTGTGTCAGCGTTGCTGGTACCCAACGAGCCGGTGCTTCGTAGTTTGAAACAAATGTGCCGTCGTACCAACCGCGCCAGTGGCGCAATTTGTCATCAAGTACGGCTTCGCGAGTAGTCGAATTTGCAATGTAGTTTTCTGGAAGATCGAGGTCTTGCCAACGGACGCGATGCATCTCTGAAGCGGGTGGATCCCATGGGTGGTGTGGGTCGGGAAAACTCATCCAGCAAAACCAGTCTTTATCTGCTGGGAGTGATTCAAGCCATGCAATCGTGCGTTGAGCAACCCACTCGGTGTGATACCACTCGGTGGGAATTGGGTTGACATGCACTTGCGGTGCTTTGGTGTCGCCACCACCCTCGGCATTGACTTGTAGTTCGTTGTCGAGAACGCGGTAATAACTCAGGACTGATTCGGGGTGATTGTCACGTATCCATTGCGAGTAATGCAGTGCGCCTGCTGCGCCGTGAGTTGCGAGTTCCATGTGGTCAAAACCACGATGCGGATCGTTTGGGTTTTCGTTTGTAGTGCGATGGGCACCCATGCGGTTTTCGGTAAAGCGCAAAAATGGGTCGAGCAACGGCTCGAAGTGTGCTTTGCCGATGAGTGCAGTTGCATAACCGGTCTCACGCAGGTCGGCTGCAATACTCGGCGCATCCTCTGGAAGCGGAACGCCGTTCATCCACACACCGTGAGTAGCGACGTGTTGACCGGTGAGCATGGTGCTGCGCGATGGCATGCACACCACGTTCTGCGGATGCGCACGATCAAACGTGATGCCGTGCTTGCTTAAGGCATCAATTGTCGGCGTGCGAGCAATCAATCCGCCATTGCATCCGAGTGCGTCATATCGCTGTTGGTCGGTGGTGATGAAAAGAATCTTGCGGCCCATTTATTTCCGATCAAACATTTCTTTTACTTTGGCAATACCAACACCCGCTGCACCACCGATTGGCAGCGCCAACACTTCTGGATCCATATCGGTCGAATACATCAACAGGCATCTATTAGGTCCGTCGGGAATCACATCAACTGTGCCGAGATGAAACGTGATCAGTGGATTGTTGACGATCTTGTATTGAAAGCGACGCAAGTCGTGGTCAAGAGTAACGATGTCTTCTTCAAACGTGATGCCGGCTGCAAGCTCGATCCAACGTTTGTTTCCCTCTACGCGACACGAAGTGATTGGAAACCATTCATGCAATCGTTCCGGTGCGCCAACAAAAGCCCACACTGTGTCGGCGTCGCACTCGATAAAGCTAAAGCGCCGGACGGTTCCCATATTTCAAATCTAATCTTTTTGCACTCGTACTGCACAAAGCGAACAATTTAATTATGAGGGATCTGCCAGTCGATGGGGTCTGTGCCGTTTGCTTGAAGCGCTTGATTGATTTGAGAAAAGGGTTTTGAGCCAAAGAAACCATTGTGCGCAGACAACGGGCTTGGGTGAGCAGACTCGATGATTGTGTGTTGCGGTTGTGTGATTAACGATTTTTTCTTGCGTGCAAAAGCACCCCACAACACAAACACAATTGGCGACGTCAGTGATCCGAGTGTGTGTACAACAGCATCAGTAAAAACTTCCCAACCGTGACCTTGATGTGTACCGGCACCATCATGTCGAACCGTCAGTGTTGTATTGAGTAGCAACACACCTTGCTGTGCCCAGGTGGTCAGGTCTCCACTTGACGAAGGCTCTATGTCGCAGTCTGCTTGCAACTCTTTGTAGATGTTGCGCAGCGATGGAGGGATCTTGACGCCGTTAGTGACAGAGAAACACAAACCGTTTGCTTGTCCTTGGGAGTGATACGGGTCTTGCCCAAGAATCACTACTCGCACATCGTGTGGCGCGGTGAGTTCGAATGCACGAAATGTTGCTTCCACTGGCGGATAGATTTCTGCCACCTGTCGTTCAGTAGCAACAAAATCCTGCAAACTCGACCAATATGGGGTCGAAGTTTCTTGGGCAAGCAATTCGCGCCACGACGTTGGTAGTTGATCTGACATGGTGTGTGGATTCGAAGTCATCCGCCAAATGCTCGATAGGCGCGCTCAGCTGGCCCTTGTTCAAAACGTTTATTCCATTCATTCGCAAGAAATAGCGCAACGACGTAAAACGAGAGCGACAAGATAAGTGCGGTATCCAGTCCGGTTGCCTTTACCCAATGCAATTGATGCACTAGCAAATTGAAAAACACGACATGCAGCAAATACACGGAGAGCGTCATGCGTCCAACACGCGCAAAGACCTGCACGGGAAGCCTCAAAGCAATAGTGCGTGATGCGCGCTCAACTACAAGCGAAACAAAACAAAATGCGACTACTGCAGTTGCAAGCGTGCCGAGTGAAAACAAAATGCCACGATCAAGAGGTTGGGTCGAAACCAGCTTTGCGAGAAGGACGTCGCGATCGGAACCGGGGTAACGCGGTATAAACACAAAATTGGCAGCATGCGTGGCAAGCATGAGAAGGATCGCAGCAAACATCAGTCGTAAGCGAATCTCTTTCAATTGATGGATATGACGACCGAGCACGATGCCCGCGATAAAAAATGCAATCCATGGAAACACCGGGTGGGTGTAGTCAACAAATGTGCGAATGAGCAGATTTCGTGGCGTATTAGGCGAAGGTGAGAGCCAGCGGGTGTCGTTGCCATCGAGCAATTGGTTTGCGCGCCACCATGAAAGGCCGGCTGCGGCGACAATGCTTGCAACACACAGATACATGAGATGTCGAGATGACCACGCAAATACAGCTGCCGCGATGATGAAATACGCGCCGTAATAGAAAAGGATCGTGCCGGGCCAGATCCATTGCACGAAGTAACCCAATAGATACAGCAATATTCCGCGACGCAACAGAACGATGCGAGCATGTTGAATTTCGGCACGGTTGTTTGACTTTCGTGCACGATGAGTAAACAAACTCACACCGATTCCGGCAATTAATACAAACGTTGCGGCAAAGCGTGTCGTCAGTGGCCCGGTAAGGGGATTGAACATGCGCTCCCATATCGACGGTTGAGCAGGGTACATCGACTCGGCGCCATTGAGATAAGCGTGATAGTTCATGACAACAACACCAAACAATGCAATAGCTCGAGCAACATCGAGACTCTCGATCCGAGATGACGAATTCACGGAGTGATTTATTTCCAGGAAATGGTGTCGACGAATACTCGTGTGAGTGGTTGCTGCACATCAACAGAGTCACCAACTGTTGGACAAGTTGAACCATCTTGTATAAACAAAATTGTTGAATGCATGTGTGGTGGCTCAAGCATCGCTAGGCGTTGTTTTGCAAAATGAAATGGGCTGAGATCGCCGGCATTTGCAGTAACACCGTGGCTTGATCCACAACCAACTACAACAAGTGATCCACTACCAGCAATCGGAGTGTTGCGATAGCCAGCCGTTCCACCATTGACGTGGTTTACATCCAGCACGTCGGCATCAAGTGCGAGCATTGACTTGTCGCCAAGCCATAAGGATGTGCCGGAGCGGGCGATGATATTGCGCTGTTGATTCGCAGCACGTAATGCCTTGAGTGAATCAGCGTCAATATGGCTGACATACATCGGCAAACTATTTGGAACAACGCTGAGCCATTGTGCGATTTCTTGTGCGTGATCAGTAGTTGCACCATCGAGTGGTGGGTGCACCGACCAGCCATGCTGTTTGAAACCAGCAGCGTTGACAGCGTCAACAACCGCCGCAACTTCGCTACTGGCAGCACCAAAACGTTGCACGCTCGATCGGAGTTTGATGATTACGCGACCACTCCATCCATGCGACACAAGTGTGTTGACATGGTGCACTGATCCAACAACAAGCACCGCATTGCTCGGTAGCGAAGTGGGCAGCTCGTTACCGACAGGGGTGAGCACGATTGGCGTGTGCGATGCAGGAATGTCGTGAGCCTCGAATACTGTGCCGACAGCAATTTCGGAAGCGAACTGAGTTGCTTGTTCGATCAAGATTGGACGGCCAAACCCATAACCGTTACCTTTCACAACCGGCACAAGGAGTCCGCTATTCCCCAGCAATTCGGCCTGGGTGTGCACATGACCGAGCCAAGCTTGGCGGTTGACTGTCAGGCGCAAAGTCATACGACTGCACGGTATCTGAAGGGTTTAGATGAGCCATTTAAACCCGACTTGTTAAGTCAACAATTGCCCTTTAGGCTGAATTCATGGCCAAATTGTTCAGTTTCCCCAACCCCGTTAACGAAACATCGGCTCGCATCGTTGCTGGTGGCGCAGTTGTCATGGGCACCCTGTTTGCCGCAACTGGCAACGGCTGGGTCTTAGCGGTGTTGACCTACGGCTTTGTCGCACGAGTGCTTACTGGCCCAACATTGAGCCCTCTCGGACGACTCTCGACACAAGTGCTTACGCCGTTACTCACACCCCGGATGAACAACGAACATCGAATGGTTCCTGGTCCGCCAAAAAGATTTGCACAAGGTATCGGTGCAACATTCGGCATCGTCGCAAGCGCACTGTTCGTGAGTGGAGCAGTTACCGAAGCACGATTTGTTATTGCGGCACTTGTCGGTGCTGCATTTCTTGAATCAGCATTCGCAGTGTGCCTTGGTTGCATCATGTTTGGATGGCTCATGAAAGCCGGCGTAATTCCTGAAGAAGTTTGCGAAGAATGCAATAACTTCAGTTCGCGTTCTTTGGCCACGACGTCAAGTCAGGCTTAAGCGCATCAAAGTTTTGTTCTTTGACAGCGCCCTTCCACACACCAACTCCGTACGCGGCATCATCAAGCACGCGTAACGCTGTAAAACGAATTGGATCAAGCTTTGGTCGGCTTTTCCACCATTCGTACATTGACGGAACTACTGCTGCGGTGATTAACACCCAGCGCATTCGTTTTGAGAACAGTGCGAGCACAACTGCAATTGGCCACCACACACGAGTGATGGCTGAAGCAATTGTGCGACCTGCATGCAAGTTGCCAAGGCCTGCCAAACGTGCAGACTCTTCGACGGCGTTTGGCACATCGCGTAATTTGCGAGCAAGTGCAGCGATTGTCCCCGCTCCGACTAGTGCGCCAATGATTGGGTAGCCGAGCGCGATCAGTGCCCACATCCCAGCCGAATATCCGCTCACTCGCACAGGAGCAAGTGCACCCTTGTGTCTTTGCGCCAAAGCAGCGGCTGATGTGCCATAGCCAATTCGCTGTGCAACAAAATCGTTGATCGTTGATCGTGGCAAGTGAGTGCACACCGCGGTTGGTTGGTAGCGACAGCGCCAACCTGCAGCATCGAGACGCCACAGCGCATCCACGTCTTCGCCAACTTGCAAGGATTCATCGAAGCCATTGATCTGACGCATTGCTTCGGTGCGACATAACCACATCGCCGATGGTGTGTAGCTGACACGTGTGCCCTTGCGAATGCGGCCTTCAAGCGGGCCAAGATCGAGCGGTGATCGCACTGCTTCGTACGCAGCCAGTGTGCCATCAGCAGCGGCACTGACAATTCGCGGCGCTACAAGCCCAACGCGCTCGTCGGAAAAAAATGAAAGTAGCTCAATCAATGCCTTGTTTTCAAGCGTCACATCTACATCGATAAACGCAACAAAGGGTGTGGTCACAAACTGCAATCCGTGATTACGGGCAGCGCCTGGCCCCTTGTTTTGGTCGAGTGAAACAACTCGTGCACCTGCAATGTCGGAAATTGCGTGAGGTGATGCGTCATCAACAACGATGATGGTGGCTGCGGTTGTGGAGAGTTTGGTCAGTGTGTCAACAAGGGTGTTGAGCAAGCTTGCATCTTTGGCGCTGCGCACATGAGCAGGAATCACGATGCTGACATCGGCAAGTGTGAAAGGTTGCTCGCTTCCAACGATGTGCGTCGGATGAATCGCGCCGGCATCGAGAAGACGGTTGGTGAGTGTTTCGTGACCTGCGGGAAGCGGCAATCCAATTTCGAGCAACTCTGCAACACGGCGACCTTCTTCGCTCAATGTAAACATCTTGAGAGGAGAACCTGCGAACACCATAAGACCGCGCACTGGACGGCGCCAAGATGGATCAACAATGAAGTGCGGTTGATTGATGAGGTCGGTCATGATTATGTGCAGTGGTTGTCTTCGTTAGTTCATGTGTTCATGAATAAAGGTAACGAGGTCGTGAGTCAATTGCGAGAGCAAATTGTGGCCGTGTTCAGACGTCGCGGTAGTCGGGTCGCCTAACACGCCATTTAAGGAAACAGCACGCACTCCGCCGCTACGCAACTGCGCAGAAATTTCGCCGATCGGTTTGGTTGATCCAGCCTCAGCCATTGCCATGTTGACTTGTTGTGGGTTGATAGCAAGCATCATCGAAGTCTCGCTTGCGCCGGCATGTGCATCGCCCTGCTCGATTCGTGGCCACCACGAAGCAACTTTGCGTTGCTCGTTAGTCAGCGTACGAATTGCGGAAGCCACAGCATCGGCATTTCCGCCATGGCCATTTACGAACACGACGCCATCGCACCAATCGGCGGATCGAACGATTTCAATCAAGACTTCGGAGAATGCATTGGTTCCGATTGACAACGTGCCGGGGAAGCCAGCATGTTCTCCACTTGCCGAAATCGTCAGACTTGGAGCAATCAGGATTCGGTCATCGTGTTTCGCTGCTTGTGCGCACAAGTACTGCGCGATTTGTGTGTCGGTGTCTAGCGGCAAGTGCGGTCCATGCTGTTCGCACGATCCGAGCGGCAATAACAACACGATTGATTCTCGATTCGCGACCTGCGACCAAGTGTTGGTTGCGATGTTGTTGGCCACGCCAAAGACTAAGCGCGAATGCGTTTGCGCACAAAGCGCACTGCTTCAATCAGCACTGTTGCGCTTAATGCACCACCGAATGCAACCAGAAATGCTTTGGTGTGGTCATCCTGGAAGGTCTTGCCACCGATAAAGCCAAGAAGCGACGCATAGAGCGCCCAAATAGACGCAGCAGCAACTATCCACCCAATGAACCAGCGATGATCGCGACGTGTGATTCCACATGTGAGAGTCAAAAGGGTGCGACCACCAGGTATGAATCGTGCGGTAATGAGTAATAGTCCGCCACGCTCTTCGATTTGATGAATAACTTTTTCTAGGCGCTGTTGGCTTTTTTCGTTACGTGTATATCGCTTAAGAATTCTTTCGCTTGCTTGGCGACCAATGAGGTACGACATGTTGTCACCAATAAACGCTCCCGCGGCCGCCACCATCACCACAAGTGCTATTGATAATTCTCCAGAACCTGCGCTCACGCCACCCACAATGACAAGTGTTTCGCTTGGCACGATTGGTATCACAGAGTCGGCAACAGCGATCACGAAGATAATGAGGTAAAACCAAGGCGACGAAGAAAAGTGCTCAAGCCAAGCAAAAAAGTCGTTGAGCTGGTTCATAACATTTCAGTAAAAACGTTAGGCGTTTTCCTGGTGGGACTTCAGGCGACGAATGTTTGGAAGGTGACGGATAATGATCAGGCCAACAAGTCCTAGTGCTGCGGCCAACTCCCACATGTTGTCATTGCGCCAAATAGCGACATACACCGGAACAGCAATGGTGATGACAAGCGAAGCAACCGATGACTTGCCCGTTATCTTGCGAAGTACGAACCATGATGAGCACAAGATCAAACTCATGACGGGGTAGAGCACATACATCACGCCGCCACCAGTTGCAACGCCCTTGCCACCGACAAACTTACGTGTAACTGGAAATGTGTGCCCGATGACTGCGGCATAACCGCAGGCATATGCAAGGTACGAGACACGAAGCGCATCTGGTTGTGTGTTCATCACAATCCACGCAAGTCCCACCGAAGCAGAACCCTTGAGCACATCGGCGATAAAAACTACGAGACCGTATTTCCAACCGAGCAAGCGCACAACATTGGATGTGCCCGGATTGCCAGACCCTGCGGCAGTGACGTCGACACCGCCGCGTTTTGCAACGATGAGTGCACTTGGAAACGTGCCAAGAAAATACGAAACAATAACGGCGCCAATAATTAGTAGTGGATTGACGTCGTTCATACCCGTTCCATTCGTTGCACTGCTTCTTTGGATGAAGCCAGTCGTGGAGTATTGATCTTTACAGATCTTGAGTGATCCATCGACGGCTTGGGTATGAGGCTGACAGTTGCCAACTTGACGAGTTCTTCACCGTGGCCTGTGACGCATTCTGGGTCTGGTCCATCAAGTGGTATACCGGTGAAAAACTTGGCAGCCATGCAACCACCCTGACAGGCGTCGTAACTGCCACAAGCAGAACACGCACCTTCTGACTCTGGCTCGCGTAGCGACAAGAAGAGATCGCTTTCTTTCCATACCTTGGTGAAACCGCCTTCGCTTAACAGCGAACCTGCTTTGAATTGATCATGAATAACAAACGGGCATGCATAAACATCACCGATCGGATCAATCAAGCACACCACACGTCCAGCACCGCACAAGTTGAGACCAGGAAGCGACTCACCAAATGCGTTTAAGTGGAAAAAGGAATCGCCTGTGAGCACGTTCTCGCCATGCTTCATTAACCAGTCGTAAATCTGACGCTGCTGTTGTTGCGTTGGATGCAACTCGTCCCACGTGTCAGCGCCTCGGCCGGATGGACGTAGGCGGGTGATGCGCAATTGCGCGCCGTACGAATCGGCGAGTGCCTTGAATGCATCAAGTTGATCAACGTTGTGTCGTGTGACAACCACAGAAATTTTGAATTGTCCAAAGTTGGCATCGCGTAAATGGTTCATTGCTGCAATTGCTGTTGCGTACGAACCTTTGCCGCGCACCGCATCGTTAGTTAGAGCGTCGACACCATCGAGACTGATTTGGATATCGAGATAGTTCATCGCAGCGAGACGCCGCGCATTTTCTGCAGTGATGTATGTGCCGTTCGTCGAGAACTTGACACCAATGTCGTTGGCTTCTGCATGTTCGAGAATCTCAAAAAAATCTTTGCGAATCATAGGCTCACCGCCACCGATGTTGATGTAGAACACCTGCAAGTCGCGCAATTCATCAAGCACAGCTTTTGCTTGATCAGTTGAAAGCTCGCGTGGGTCTCTTGTGCCGCTACTCGACAAACAATGCACACACTGCAAGTTGCAGGCGTAGGTGATTTCCCATGTCAAGCAAATTGGTGCATCAAGACCGGCCTTGAGTTGGGTCGCGAGTGCTTTACCTGACACGAATGATGTCCGATGCTGCGAGTGAGTCGATGGCTTCTACAAAACTCGGCCACCTCGATGGTTGAATGTCGTGCGCACCAAGTGCGTCTTGCAGGGTTGCGTAGTCGGCAACGTCACGCACCACAGCAACTACGTCTGGATGTTTTAGGAAAACAAGTTTGCGGTTGCCGTAGTGATACGCGAGTGCGCCAAATGATTC
>CANGZK010000031.1 GCA_947458565.1 Acidimicrobiaceae bacterium | reverse complement strand
TTTTCGGCTACCCTAAACGGCATGCGCAGCATAGGAATCCGGGAGTTACGAGAGCGTTCAGCCACATTCATCAAGCGTGCAGGTGCTGGTGAGCAGATCATTATCACGGTGAGCGGCGACCCGGTTGCCACCCTTGGCCCCATCACTGCAACTACAACTCAGGCGATCACGTTGACTGATCTTGTTGCCAACGGTGCGGTTGTCGCACCTCGACGACGCGACAAATATCAGATACCAAAGGCGATCACTTTCAACAGTGGTTCACGCATCGATCAAACATTGCGCGAGGTACGCGGATGACAATCATGCTCGACACAAGTGCGCTCGTCGCTCTGCATACCAGCGGAACCGCTCGAACAATCATTCACGATGCGATCAAAGGCGACTCCGACTGGTGCGCGAGCGCCCTCGCACTTACTGAAGCAATGTCCATTATTGACCGCATGTCAGAACAAGAATTTGTGCGGCACGATCTCGAAGATGCAATCCGTCATACGTGGGATTATGTTTCAATTGTGCCAGTCGACCAACGATGCCTAGATGAAGCAGCAATACTTGTTCGCCAACAGCCTCTGCATATCTCTGATGCAATCCATTTGGCTGCCGCAACACGCTTGCCCAAGCCGATCAAGTTTGTGACGTTCGATCCAGCGCAAATCCCTGTTGCTCTCTCGCTTGGTTTTGATGTGGTGTCATCATGACTACGACGCTGCATTGGAACGACAGCAATGTCGAAGTTCACAAACTTGTGGTTGGTCCATACGACAACAATGTTTTTGTCATCAGGTGTCGAGCGACAGGCGATGCAGTTTTGATTGATGCGGCCAATGAGCACGAGAAGCTGCTCGAGTTGTGCAAACAACTTGGCGTTCGTCGTGTGCTCGAAACCCACGGCCACTGGGATCACATTCAGGCAATACCTGCCATGCGCGAAGCTGGCTACGAAGTTGCTGTCACTGCGGCTGACGCACCACGCCTCAAGGACGTTGGCTATGACGTGTTTATTGATGATGCCGAAGTGATCGAAGTTGGCAACCTGCGACTATTCGCAATTCACAACCCCGGCCATACAGAGGGTTCGATTTCGTTTGCCGTAGCCAACACCCCGCTCCTGTTTACGGGTGACACCCTGTTTCCCGGTGGCCCAGGCAACACAGCTTTAGAAGGTGGCGATTTTGCAACCATCATTCAGTCAATTGACAACAAACTCTTCACTTTCCCAGCCGACACCATCGTGTTGCCGGGTCACGGCCTCGACACCACTATCGGCGCCGAACGGCCACACCTACAAACCTGGGTTGATCGCGGCTGGTAGAAAAGGTTTATGAATATGGTTCCTGACGCATCGGTCTTGACCAAAATCGATGGCACTGACAAGATCTCGCCCAATGGTCACCCCACATCGCAATGGCGCACCGAGTTGCGACATATTCCAAATGTTCGCAATGCGATTTCGGTTATCTCCATCTACGTGCAGACCTTCGGCATCATCTGGCTAGCACTCGAACTACACAACCCAATCACTTACGTCATTGCATTTTTGCTGATGGGTCGTGCCCATGCACAGCTGCTCGCACTCATGCACGAGTCAGTGCACCGGCTTTTGTTTCGTAATCGTAAACTCAACGACTTCGCAGGGCGTTGGTTGCTCGGGTACATGTCATTTGTAAATACCGATGGCTATCGATACGTACACATGGCACATCATCGCGAAGAATTTGGCCCAAACGAACCAGATATCCCGCTGTATGCCAACTACCCCATCACGCGTGCAAGTTTTTGGCGCAAGATGCGTCGCGATGGGCTTGGTCGCACAGGTTTTCGAATGTTGCGCGGACAGTTCATGTCGATATTTAAGACTGACCCGCAACAACTGAATACTCAGCGCAAAATCTTTGCTCTGCACGCGGTGATACTTACCCTCTCTGTGACCTTTGTAAATCCTTGGGTGTACGTGACGTTGTGGCTGCTGCCGTACATCACGGTGTGGCGCGTAATGAACAGACTGCGATCGATCGCCGAGCATGGCGGCCTACGCGCCGACTCAGACCGCCGAGTCACCACCCATTCAGTCAAACAACACCTCTTCTCAAGTTTCTATTTCGTACCGTTCAACCTTGGCTGGCACATCGCGCACCACACCGATTCGGGCATTCCATTTCGCTCTTTGCCCAAGTATCACCGCCAACTTCGGGCATCTGGTTTCGTCACAGATGCCTACGAATACAGCAGTTACCTGGAGATTTGGCGCGCCCTTCGTTCCCGTCCAGCGGCAACTACCGATGCGAAATAATTAACACTACGCAGGTAGTGCTAATCCCTAAAACGCCAGAATACAATGATCCCGTGACCGAATTGTTCAGAGTTGACGATCTGCATGCCAAGCCAATTGAAGGCGACACCGAGATCTTGCGCGGTCTTTCGCTGACGGTCAATGAAGGCGAAGTTCACGCGATCATGGGGCCAAATGGCTCCGGCAAATCCACTCTCGCAAACACACTTCTCGCCTCCCCCGAATACCAAGTTGTTTCTGGTCGCGTGTTTTACAAAGGTGACGACATCAGTCAATGGCCCACCGATGCTCGCGCCAAGGCAGGCATCTTTTTAGGTTTTCAATATCCACAAGAGATTGCTGGCGTTTCCGTTATTCAGTTCTTGCGTCAGGCACTCTCGGCTCGCAAAGGCATCGATTTATCGGTTCTGGAACTTCGACTTTCTGCAATGTCGTGGATGAAACGGTTAGGGATGGATTCGACATTCGTCGATCGTTACCTCAACGAAGGTTTTTCGGGCGGCGAAAAGAAGCGCAACGAGATCATGCAGATGGCAATTCTTGAGCCCGAGCTTGCAATCTTGGACGAAACTGACTCTGGTCTAGATATTGATGCATTGCGCATTGTCGCGCAAGGTATTCGCGAAGTGCGCAAAGAACGAGCAAAGATGGGCATCGTGCTGATCACCCACTACCAGCGATTGCTCGACGAGTTGCAGCCAGACTTCGTACATATTTTGATTGATGGTCGAATCGTCAAATCGGGTGGCATGGAAATTGCAGAAGAGCTCGAAAAATCTGGCTACGAGTCGTACAAAGAATAAGTACTGCTCATGACTTTCGATGTAGCCACAATTCGCAAAGATTTTCCTGTCTTGCATCGACTCGTCAATGACAAACCACTCGTCTATCTAGATAGCGCTAACACTTCGCAAAAACCACAAGTAGTAATTGATGCACTCTCCACTTTTATGGAGACCGGCTATGCGCCAATCAATCGCAGCGCATACCAATTGGCAGCCGAAGCGACCGACGCATTTGAAGCAACCCGCAGCGCGCTAGCCACATTTATTAATGCGCCAAAGGCCAACGAAGTTGTCTTCACAAAAAATGCCACCGAGGCGCTCAACTTGGTCATCATGTCGTGGGGACGAGCCAATCTCAAGGCTGGCGATGCAGTGTTGCTCACTCACATGGAGCACCATGCAAACATTGTTCCTTGGCACATGCTTGTTGCAGAGCGTGGCATTCAATTGCGTTGGGTGCCGCTCACATCTGACGGCCAACTAGACCTCACTAACCTCGACGAGTTACTCAAAGACGTAAAAGCTTTCTCGTTTACTTCGATGTCAAACGTGCTCGGCACCATCAATCCAGTGCAGCGTTTGTGCGTTGCTGCTCACAAAGCAGGCGCAATCGCAATCGTCGACGCATGCCAGTCAGTGCCGCACCAACCAACTGACGTGCAGGCTTGGGGCGCCGACTTTGCAGTCTTTAGTTCGCACAAAATGTGTGGTCCATCAGGTGTTGGTGTGCTGTGGGGCCGCGAATCGCTTCTTGAAGCGATGCCTCCGTATTTGGGTGGTGGCAACATGATCGCCGATGTGCGCCTCGATGGTTTTACAACAGCAGAGGTGCCAGCAAAGTTTGAAGCTGGTACTCCAGCAATTGCCGAGATAGTCGCCCTTAAATCGGCAGTGAAGTACTTGACCGACCTAGGCATGAACAACATTCGTCAGCACGAAATCGAACTGAGCACATATGTGCTCAACACTCTGACATCTCGTTTTGGCGACGACATCACAATCCACGGCCCAACCAACCCAGAGCTGCGCGGCGCCACATTTTCGTTTGCCTTTCGCGGCATTCACCCGCACGATCTCAGCCAGGTTCTCGATCAAACCAACGTTTGCGTTCGCGCTGGCCACCATTGTGCAAAACCACTGATGCGCATCCTCGGAGCAAATGCAACGGTACGCGCAAGTTTCTATCTGTACAACACCACTCAAGAAGCCGATGCGCTTGCCGATGCACTCGACAGCGCATCAGATATCTTTTAATCAGGCAGACGAGGGAGCACAATATGGCCGGGCTTGAAGATCTCTACAGAGAAATCATTCTTGACCACTACCGCACGCCCCGCAACCGTGGCGAACTCGAAGCCCCAGCCGTAAGCGCCGAGGGACACAACCCATTATGCGGCGATGAGATTCGTATTTTCATTGATGTCAAAGATGGCTTAGTCAGCGAAGTGCGTTTCAACGGCTCGGGTTGCTCAATTAGCCAGAGCTCGGCATCAATGATGACCACCGCAGTGAAGGGCAAACCTGTCGATCAAGTTCGCGCAATTGTCAAGCGCTTCAAACAAATGATGACAATTGACGAAGATGACAACTCGGCAATCGACGAATCGATCAACCTGGGTGATCTCGAAGCATTGCAAGGTGTCGTCAAGTTTCCAGTACGCATCAAATGCGCAACACTTGGCTGGAATACTTTGCTCGACGCACTCGCCGAATCTGGCAAATAGTTTTTAGCCAACCAAGTTTGGAGCGGTCTTGCCGCCCAAAATTGCGAGAGCATTCGTCGCAGCCAAATCTGCCATTGCTGCACGCGTTTCGACAGTGGCAGAACCAAGATGCGGAATCAGCACGGCATTGTCAAGACCCAGCAATCCTTCGTGCACGGCAGGTTCTTTTTCAAACACATCCAAGCCTGCACCTGCAATGACATTGCGCTGCAATGCATCTGCCAACGCTGCTTCGTCAACCACTGGGCCACGCGCAGTATTGATGAGGTAAGCGCTCGACTTCATTTTTGCCAATTGAGTTGCATTCATAAAGTGATGTGTTTCAGGCGAATACGGGCAGTGCAAGGAAACAACATCGCTTGAAGCAAGCAATTCATCCAACTCGACATGTTTTGCATCAAGCTCTTTGTGTGTTGCGGCGTCTAGTGGTGTGCGCTTTGTGTATGCAATGGTCATCCCAAATGCACGGGCTCGTCTTGCTACAGCAGCACCAATTTGCCCCATGCCAACAATGCCCAGTTGTCGGCCTTGGATACTTGAACCCAACATGTAAAACATGCCCCACTGCCAAGGCTGCTGGGCGCGAATGACACGCTCGCCTTCTGCGAGCCGACGAGTTGTCATCAAGATCAGTGACATCGCAATGTCGGCGGTTGCTTCAGTCAGCACACCAGGCGTATTTGTGACCGAGACCGAACGAGCCTTACATGCAGGCACATCAATATTGTTGTAGCCCACGGCCACGTTTGATACCGATTTGAGTTGATCTCCGGCTGCTGCCAGCAGCTCGTCATCGATCTTTTCAGTCAGCAGACTCACAATTGCATCGGCACCAACTACTCGCTTTAGCAATTCTTCTCGGCTGATTGGCGTTGATTCTTCCCAAGCCAATACGTCGTGTTCTGCGCGCAGTCGAGTCAGTGCCCCAGATGGAATTTTGCCAGTGACAACGACTTTTGCCATGACTACTTCTTTATCCAATCACCAAGCAAAGTCATTCCTTTTTCGATTTGGTCTTTGTTTATGCCTGAAAATGCAAAACGAACATAGTTGCGTTCTTCACCTGGCTGTGGTCGACCGAAGTGACGACGTGTGCAGAAGGAAACACCAGTTGCGTGTAGTGCTTGTTCTGCAAAGACTGCCAAGTCGTCAATACCTTTGTTCTGCATTGCTTCAGTCACATCTGGAAACAAATAGAACGCAGCTTCAGGTGAATGCACACTGACACCAGGCATTGCATTGAGCATGTTGACTGCAACATCTCGTCGTTCACGAAGAGTGTCAAGCATGACTGCTGTACCCGACTGATCGCCGGTCAATCCCTCTACCCCGCCGTATTGCACAAAGTGTGTGGTGCACGACTCGTCGTTGGTATTGAGTTTGGCAATCATGTTTGACACCTCAACAGGCGCAATTGATGCGCCAAGACGCCAGCCAGTCATCGCAAACTTTTTAGAGAACGTGTACAAAATGACGGTGCGCTCCAGCATGCCTGGCAACGAAGCAATCGACTTCGATGTGCCTGAGTAACGCATTTCAAAATATGCCTCGTCCGACAGCACCCACAAGTTGTGCTTGATCGCCAATTCCGCAATTGCTTCGCGTTCGGCGTCTGTTGACTCTGCACCAATTGGGTTCTGCAAGTCGTTATAAATGATTGCAGTTGTTTTTGGAGTAATTGATGCCTTGATCTGATCGATATCAATACTGAAACCAGTCGACGATGGCAAGTAGCGATACGACTTTGCAACACCGCCAAAATATTCGATCTGACTTTCATAAATCGGATAACCAGGGTTTGGATACAAAACTTCGTCACCCGGATTCATCACCGCCTGAATGAATTTTGTGATTACTGGCTTACCTCCAGGTTGTACAACAACGTTGGCTGGCGAAAAATTGAGTCCGCGACGTGCACCAACATCATGTGCAAGTGCTTCGCGCAGTTGAGGAATTCCTGCCGCAGGGCAATATCCAGTTTTTCCATCGACAATCGCACGATTCATTGCATCGACGATGTTGCGCGACGTTGCAATATTAAGGTCACCCAAGTGGAACGGAAAAATATGGTTTCCCTTAGCGCCCCACTCCGCTGCGGCTTGCGAAACTGCGAACGCCGTCTCGGTGCCGAGCCGCTCTAATCGTGTTGCTAAAGCCATGAATTTCCCCCGATTGATATGACACTGATATATCTCAAATCTTTACAATACATAAAGTTCAGACCCAGAGATTACAAGGGATTGAGAGGGTGGCTAATCGGCTAAGAAGGCTTGCCCAACTGGCTCACTGATTGGGTTTCGCATGGTGAGGTACACCCCAGTCAGGGCCACCACCAACGCAACAAGCGAGAGCACACTCAGCCTCTCACCAAACAGAATTGCGCTTTCAATTGCGCTTAACGCAGGAGTCAAAAAGAACAGGCTGCTCACTCGGGCAGCAGAATGTCGTGAGATCAGCAACATCATCAGCATTACCGCCGATATCGAAAGCACGAATACCGACCACAACAGCGCAAGCAGTAACTCGGCGTTGAGATGAAATTCCCACTTTTCAAACAAGCTGGATGCCACGAGCAACACCGCTCCAGCCGAAACATACTGAGCGGTCGTACCACTGACTAACGGCATGTCTTTACCACGAGCGCGTTGCACCAATGTTCCTGTTGACATTCCAATAATTGAAATGACCATCGCGATCAATGCAGGTCGTGTTACATCACCCACACCGTCACGCACTTTGTCAACTACTACAACTAGTACTCCACAGATTCCCAGGAATACTCCGACCCACTGACTTGTTCGCAAACGTTCTTTCAATAAGACACGGCCGGCGACCGAAGTGACAACTGGGTGCAAGCCAGCAATCAACGCACTCAGACCAGAAGGCAGTCCACGCTTGATTGCATAAAAAACTCCACCAAGATAAACAGCGTGCATACAAATACCGACAATTGCCGATGTTGACCACGAGCCACTTGGAAGTTTTGGAGCCTTCACAACACGAGCGATGACCGACAACACCAATGCAGCGCACAACATGCGCACTGTAAGAAACGTCAGAGGGCCAGCATTACGCGTGCTGTATCGGGCAACCACGAAGCCAGTGCTCCATAACGCCACAAAAATCCATGGAGTGAGTCGCTCAAAGAGCTTCGATTGCGTCATGCACCCAACATCATGCTGGTTGGATCAGATCCCATGGTGCACCATACAGATCTTCGAATACTGCAACAGTGCCATACACCTCGTGTCGCGGCTGTTCACGAAACTTCACGCCACGCGCAGACCAATTTGTGTAGTCGCGATCAAAGTTATCGGTATTCAAAAAGAATGCAACGCGACCACCTGCCTGATTACCAACACTTGCTTTCTCCGCCTCGGTTACTGCCCGAGCAATGAGTAATGAGGCGCCACTGTTTAGTCCACTAGTAGGAGCAACAACAACCCATCTCTTACCGTCACCCATGTCGGTGTCTTCCACCAATTCAAAATCAAGCTTCCCAACGAAGAAACCAATTGCTTCGTCGTATTCGCGCGCAACAAACGTGACTAATCCGAGCCGGTTCATATGTTTGTCACATTAACTTGCTTCAGGAATTACGAATGGATGGTGTTTTCAACGACAAACATGCGACGCCTGCCAGAAACGTTTGAGAGCGAATCGGCCACAACTGCTTTACCGATTTCGCTTGCGTATGCAGCCTCGAAATCACTTTGTGAGTCAAACCACAGTTCAGATACGCCGTCTGGATCGCCTTCTGCTGGGTTTTCTACCAAGTTGAATACCCCACGACGTAGTTCTGGTAATTGCTTTGCTAGCGGTGCATGATTTTTTAACCACCAATCTGCAAACTGCTCGTGAGTCGCATCGGCAGCGCGAGTAAGCAAGATGATTGCTTTAAAGCTCATGACACTTTGTTCGTTCGAGCGAAAGGTCGGCCACCAATGGCCAACGCAACGCTGACCAAAATTTCGTGTGCCATCGGCGCATCACCAATACACACTTCGATTGCGTCCATCTCATTAAACGACCAGATGTCGTCTTTGTTCGTGATCGGAATAGTGATCGAAGCACCCGGTCCAGCAACTTTTTTGGTCGATGGAATGATGTCGAGCCCCTGCACAACCACTTTGCGCACCGGCGCGCCAAATCTTGGGTGAATCAACGCTGCGGCATGCTCAATTTCGCCTGCGGTACCGACGATGGCGGCTTTGCCATATGCGGTTACTTCCCCAGCCTCAACTCCAAGCGCTGCAAGTGCCCGCTCGGCCAATAATCCAGAAATCTCTGCGCCCATGAGTTCAAGCATGGTGAGGTCCTTATGTCGTTTGCCAACAAGCGGATTGGTGATTACCGCGCTGCACACTGCCTTGCGCACAATACGCCCCGTTGGCTCGCCCAGTTCGGCCTCAATGTCTTCACATGTAGTTACAAATTTACGAATTTCCATGCGTCAAAACTACCAGTTTGAGTTGTCTACTCAGTAGTGCGCAGATGAGCATTGATTTTCGTGAATGCAGATCCGAGCGCCTTTATCTCCGATTCATTCAGCAAATCAATCATGCGGCTCCGAACGTCTTTCAAATGCAACGGAGCAACCTTCTTCAAGAATTCAAAACCCTTCGGAGTCAAATGAGCAAATGAAACTCGTCGATCATCTTTATCTTGTATTCGAACGACATATTTGGCCTTCACCACACCGTCCATTCGGCGAGTGAGTCCGCTTCTTGACAACCGCAATGTGTCGGCAAGATCGCACATCTTCAGTCTGTGATCTGTTGCTTCAGACAACATTGCAAGCAACTGATAGTCGCCAGCATCCAGCCCAAAAACACCCAAATCTCGTTCAATGGCATTCATCAAGTCGGGAGACGTAGTGACGAAACCGCGCCAAGCCTTCATCTCTGCGTCATTGAGCCACCTTGGACTTGCCATGTTTGAAGCATACCGAGATAGTTGCGCACGCAACTACCTTTCTGATATAGTTGTGCTCGCAACTACCTCACCAATGAGGTTCTTAACACAAGGAGCAATTAATGAATTCAGTTATGTTGATTGGGCGCATTCTGTTCGCCTTCATGTTCGTAGCTAGTGGTCTCAATCACCTCACAAAAGCCGAGGCAATGGTTGGCTATGCAACATACAAAAAAGTGCCAGCACCAAAACTTGCTAATGCATTGTCTGGAATCTTGATGGTTCTTGGTGGCCTCTCCGTCATCCTCGGCGTCTATGCCGACCTTGGCGCAATTGTGCTTGCAGCATTGCTCATCGTCATGGCGCTCAAGATGCACGACTTCTGGACACAGACAGACGCAACAGCCAAGCAAACCGAGATGATCGGATTCATGAAGAACATTTCGATGGCCGGTGGCGCATTGTTTATCTTTGCGATTGCCGCTTCACAGTCTGATTACGGCTGGGCACTCACCGAAAGCCTTTGGAGTTTCTCCAAATAATTTCTGCGGGGTCACCCCCCGACCCACTAATAAACAAATAAATAGAAGGGCGGCCCGCAAGGGTCGCCCTTCTATGTTCTTTAGCCTCGGAATTTGTCCCACTCACTGACGCTTCGTCCTATTTCGCGAAGTCCTATTGAAACCGATAGCGGCATCTCGATTTCCCCTCCAGCTTGCACAGTTGCAACGAGGT
>CANGZK010000030.1 GCA_947458565.1 Acidimicrobiaceae bacterium | reverse complement strand
TGACGATCCGAGTGAGTGACTTTGCTAGTTGCCCTTCATCACCCGGTGCAACAAGCAACGCATTCATTTCGTGCGTCGCAACATTGCGGTATCCATCGATATCCGTTGTAACGAGCGGGGCTGCCGCAGCCATTGCCTCAAGCAGAACTATTCCGAAGGATTCTCCTCGCAATGAGGGAGCACAAAAAACAGAGCAACGCGAAAGTCGATCGAGCTTGTCTGTTTCAGTGATTCGACCAAGCCACGAAATTCGAGTATCGCTCTCATACAGCCTGTGCATCTCGTCTATACCTGGACCATCTGCTGCAATCCATAAGGCGAAATCCCGTGGCAAGTACTTCATCGCACCAAGTAAAACCTCTAGTCCTTTTCGAGGTTCAAAGCGCCCACAAAAAAAGATTGTTGGTTGAGTTTCACGTTGCGCATCGGGCTTTAAATAGCGGGAAGTTTCTATTCCGTTGAACAGCACCTGATAGTCGCCGTCGAGATACCTCGATGCAAGCTCCCGTGCTGCTTCCGACACCGCAACACGCGCACTCAAGTGGTTCGCTGCCCAACGTGCAGTTTTGTTGAGAACACGATATGACGATGAATCGCCAGCTGCGTGAAATGTCCCCACCGTTGGTGCTAGCCGCAATAACAAGGACGTGACCGTAGGACCAGGCACGATGGGTTCGTGTAGATGAATGACGTCAAATGCTTCATCATTGAGAGCTCTAATCGTTCGAAGTGCTGCTGATGGATCCGGCGCAAGTGGTGCAATTGATCCGTTGGCAGAAGTTGGCAGGCTCTGACCTAACGGAGTCACAAAAGGCTCAGGGGGCGGACCATCGCATGGCGCAAGAACCCGTACCTCATGACCGATGCGGCGAAGTTCGCGCGCCAAACCCATGACTTGGGCTTGCACACCACCAGGAACAGACACGCTGTAGGGACTCACCATTGCAACCCGCAACATGTTCACGCCATATACGGTAGACCGTCTAGAAGCTATTTAGTCAAAAACAAATCAAATCAAAATAAAGTCAGCATGAAAGCAGTAAGACCATGACGCAATTCCCTTCAAACCCGTATTCCAAACCCGCAATCTCGATTGTTGCATCACCCACTAAACGCAATGCGATTTTGGAGTTGGCACAAAAAGCCGAGCAACTCGGTTTTGAAGGTCTTGCGTGCCCGAGTCTTGGCGGCACCATGGCACTCTGCGTTTCGCTCGCCCACACCACAAACACCATTCATTTCTGGACATCAATACAACCGATGTATTACAGCCATCCAGTGGAAACAGCAAATACCGCAGCACACATTCACGAAATATCTCGTGGACGATTCGGTCTCGGCATCGGAGTTAGCCACGGACCAGTTGTGCAACGTCTCGGAGTCGAGACCGGCAAGCCATTGAGCGATATTGCTCAATACGTTTCAGCAATGCGTGCCAATGAGAAATTTTCTGGAGAACTTCCACCGATCTATCTAGCGACATTGCGTGACAAAATGTTTGCACTCTCGCATCAAATCTCTGAGGGTGCCATTTGGGCGAACGCATCGTTACGAGACATTGGGCGCCAAGTTGCCTTACTCCCCACCGACAAACGCTCAACATTCTTCATGTCAAACATGGTCCCAACCATCATTAGCGACGATATTGATGCAGCGCTGGCACTGCATCGCAAGACACTGACGGGCTATGTCTCGCTACCCAACTATCGAAACTATTGGCGAACCGCCGGCTACGGAGACGAGATGGATGCGATCGAGCATGTGATCGCAACGACACCCAAAGAATCAATGGCACAAGCATTACAGGCCACGATGAGCGATTCCTGGTTGCGAGACTGCACCATTTCTGGTTCGGCCACTCAAGTGCGAGAACAATTTGCGGCATGGGCAAACGCAGGTGTTTTACCAATCGCAGTAATGTCATCCACCTCTGGCGGCCAAGCAAAGGCAATCAATGAAGTGTTTGACGCTTTCGCCTAACGCAGATACTTCGAGTTAAGCAATCTGTGCGAGTAGGTCTTCAACGAGTTTTTGAATCTCATCACGAATTGGACGCACGGCATCTATGCCCTGTCCTGCAGGATCATTGAGCGGCCAATCCACATACTTCTTGCCGGGCAAAAACGGACATGCATCTCCGCAACCCATAGTTACGACAACATCGACGGCTTCCAACATCTCCATCGTCCACAATTGTGGTTGAGCAGACGTAATGTCGATTCCGACCTCCTTCATGACCGCAACGGCAGATGGGTTAATCGAATTTGCTGGCTCCGAGCCGGCCGAATAAACCATGACACGACCTGCACCAAGGTGACGCATAAACCCTGCTGCCATTTGTGAACGACCAGAGTTGTGGATGCACAAAAACAAGACACCCTTCATGAGCGGGGCTCACCAAAGACGAACTTGATGGTCGCCACTGCCAACACGGCGCCAATCAATTGCATCAACACAAACATCGGTACAGACTCTGGAGCAATTCCAGCAAATGTGTTACTCAGACTTCGCGCAACAGTTACCGCAGGGTTTGCCAACGAAGTTGACGAAGTAAAGAAATATGCTCCCGTTATCCAGGCCGCAACCGTAAATGGAACCAAATTTGCTCGCTGCGCACGAATGGTCCCGTAGATCACAACAAGTAGGCCGACTGTTGCAACAACTTCCGAAAAAAGAACCCCAGAACCTGAACGAACTTTTTCTGAAATATTGATGGCATCCAAATCAAACATCAAGTTTGCAATGACTGCACCAACACACCCACCAACCGTCTGTGCAATTGCATATACAGCGGTGTCCCGAATTGTTGCCTCACCTGTAAAAATCCCGACGATGCCAACAACCGGATTGAAGGACGCCCCAGACACTGGGGCAAAAATCAATATCAGTGCGACCAATGCTCCTCCAGTGGCTATGGCGTTGCACAACAATTGCAGGGCCACAATGTCGGTTAGTCGTTCGGCCATAATCCCCGAGCCAATGACCGCGACTATGAGCAGACCTGTGCCAATCGCTTCAGCCAACAACTTTCGCGACATCGTTACATTTGCAGACGACATGTTTAGCAACACTTCTGATCGATGGTCGCGTGGAAAGTTGATGCATCAGACAGCACGGTGTAGTACTCCCACGGTGCCCCATCAGGACTTTGCATCCACACCTTGTCTTGCACTGCATAGCAACACGTTGAATCTTTCTCTACTGACTCAACCAAACCAAGCTGTTCGAATCTTGCAATGGATTTCTCAACAAGTTCACTCGACTCGAGCTCTACGCCAAGATGATTGATGTGTTGATACTCGGAGCCCTCACCACGTGGTGTTTCGATCAGCACCAGCTTCAATGGTGGATCAGCAATTGCGAAGTTTGCATACCCCTCACGGACTTTGGCCGGAGTCGCATTGAACATCTTTGAGTAGAACTCAATTGCATCGTTCAAATTCGAAACATTGAGTGCTAGTTGAACTCGTGACATAAAAATCCTTTTGTTTGGCTAATCTGCTATATTGATAGTTATCAATATACTACAGACCACCGAAAACTGCTGTTCACCTGTCACTGAGGCATTCCTCAAGACACGTGATGCCGTTCAACTGTCCAAGGGCTTTGCCGCTCTTGCAGACCCCACGCGACTCAAACTTTTCAGCCTTATCGCCGCATCTGAAGATGCAGAAACCTGCGCGTGCTCTCTCGTCAAGCCGACTGGTCGATCGCAACCCACCGTGAGTCATCACCTGAAAGTTTTGCGAGAAGCAGGCCTGATCACCGGCACTAAGCGCGGAACGTGGATTTGGTACCGAGTCAACCGAGATCGTTTGCAAGTATTGCAAGACGTGCTTGGTTAACCGATTGTCGCTTCCTCGTAACCAGGATCACTCGGCCAATTTGGCTGAAACAAATGCCACTGCTCTGGCGCTTGGCGAATGAGGCTTTCGATCTCGGTTGTCAACACCTGAGTGATGCGTGCGACGTCTTCTCGCAACGAACCCTGTCGCTCAACAACCAGTGCAGGCCTGACGACTGACTTGTGTCCATTTGCTCCTGGAGTAAAAAACGTAGCCATCGGTAAGAGTTGCGCACCAGTTCGCAATGCAAAAAAAGCTGGTCCTGCTGGCACCGTTGTAGTTTCACCAAAAAATTGCACCTGCACTCCAGTGCGTTGACCATCTTTTGGAATATCGCGATCGCAGAGCAACGACACGACGTGATTATCGCGCAATGCTTTGCCGACAGCGATTCCGGCATCATCGGTAAGAGCAATGACATTGACTCCGTATTTCGAGCGCATCTCGACAAACCACTCAAATAACTCGGTGTTCTCAAGACGCTCCACCACTGCGGTGAGTTCGTAACCCTGATCGATTAGCCACCGTCCAGACCACTCCCATCCACCCATGTGAGGCAATGCAAGAATTGTGCCCTTGCCTTTGGAAGATGAATCCTTAATGTGTTGAAACCCCTCGACGTGATGGCCTTGCGCGATTTGCTGCTTCGAAAGTGACGTGAGACGGAATGTCTCTAGGTAGTAACGCGTGTAACTTGCAAAAGCCTGCTGCGTTGCCACGTGCAGTTGCTTGCCGCTCAGGCTTGGATCAACACGTTGCAAATGTCGCATCACCATGGATCGGTTTTGCTTCATCGCTCTTGCAAGAGAACTACCTACACCAAAAGCGGCTCCAGACAACACCGGCAAAGGAACAACACGGGCTACAAGCGATGCGAGTTTGAATCCGGCTACAGAAAGTTGTTCTGCTGCGTTGTGCTGCGCTTGCGCCATGCAGAGTTATTGCAATCGACGACGACGCGCAAAACGTTCGCGATAATCATCACGACGCACTCGACGAGAGGCTCGACGCGAACGACGCACTTCTTGTTTTTGTGCAGTAACAGGAGCAACCGCCGCCTGTTTCCAGACCTTCACAAAACGTTGCACCGCGGTCATCGTGGTGAGCACGAGCATCGCCCACATCACCCACCACAGCAACGATCCAAACAATAATCCGAAGCACAAAACAATGATGCGCTCTGCTCGTTCCATCAAACCACCTTTGGCATGAAGTCCAAGCGATTCGGCTTTAGCGCGCTGATACGAAATCAGCGATGAAACCGCCATCACCGCAAACGGCAAAACGGCAGCTGTTGCCCCACGAGTGTCGGCCAAATACCACGCCACGCCACCGAGCAAGAACGAGTCGCTTACTCGGTCGATTACTGAGTCAAAAAATGCACCACGCTGACTTGCCGAGTTGGATGCTTTTGCAAGTGCACCGTCAAACATGTCGGGAAGCGCCGACAAAATGACAAGAGCAAGGCCAAGTGGCAATGACCCAAGACCAATAGCGACCGATGCGCCTATTGCAATCAACAGACCCAAGATGGTGATGTGGTCTGGCGACAAACCTGTGCGTAAAAGCAACTTGCCAACAGGGCGCACCACGCGCTCGATCTCTACACGAAACCGACCATCAAACATATTTGAGAGCCTACTTGTCGGGGTTGGCTTCAACTAAACATTCGACGATAGAAGCATCTATTGCGTCCACCAAGACCAATCCCCGTTGAGAAGGGGGCTCCTCGGCGCTGTAACAAAAAACGCGCCAAGTGGGTCGACTACGAAAACCCCGCCATACCTGTTGAGCCGAAGAATGCCCCACAGCAAAACCCACCGCGCGACTCGCAAAGACGAGTGCAGTCTTTTCATCAACGGTCATCTTCCATGACGAACTCAATACAAACAAACCAAACACGCCGAGCGCAATGGCAGCGATAAGCACCCCATCATTTACGAGACCACTATTTCCGAGTGACGAATTTGCAGATCGAGCTGCAAACCACAATCCAAAACACGCAGTCGCCATACAGAGGTAAATGATTCCAGGAATCCGGCGCCGATGATTATCAGGAAATTGGTACGGACCAACAAATGCTGAAATATCTAAATCATCGGGCAGTGCATCACGAATCTCGTTGTTTGACATTGCTTACTTCTCTTTTCTATTGTTTTGCGCTTCAAGAGACTTCCATGCAGATCTCACACGCTCAGCCGTGACATCTAAAGCTTCTGGCAAAATCTTGGTGTTGGCAACTGCAACCATGAAATTAGTGTCTCCACCCCATCGCGGCACAATGTGTACATGTAGGTGTTGAGCAATACTTCCACCAGCTGAAGCGCCCATATTGATGCCCACATTGATTCCTTGTGGTTTGTATTCAGCTTTCAAAACTTGCACACCAATCGTCACCGTTGACCAAATCTCAACGTGCTCCTCTTGAGTGAGGTTCTCTAATTCGGCCACTTCGCGATAAGGCAAAACCAATAAGTGTCCAGGAGAATACGGAAATGCATTGAGGATCACGAACGAATGAGCACCGCGATGGACAATATGCGATTCTTCATCGGTCATACCCGACTGCAAAATCTCGGTGAATACCGATTTACCAGAATCGTTCTTCTTCGAGTCGCCCTGCACGTATTGAGCTCGCCACCCATTCCATAGACGTTCAAGTTGCATATTGACTACAACGCCAGTCCAGAGACATCAGTAGCCGCATCAGCAGTTTCGTCTTGCAACTGTTTGACGAAGTCAGCAAACTTCACATCTCGAATCACTTCACCACCACGAGGATTAACTCCGACTGTTTCGTTTGCCACATCGTCGTCACCAACGACCAACACGTATGGAATGCGCTCCAACTTCGCGGATCGAATTCGCTTACCCAATTGCTCATCAGCGACGCTTGTGTCTACCCGGAAACCAGCTCGTAGAAGTTGCGCAATAAGTTTTGCTGCGTATGGTTCGTGACCACTTGTCACAGGAAGAACTCGTACTTGCACTGGTGCAAGCCAGGTTGGAAAAGCTCCGCCATAATGCTCGAGCAGTACGCCAAAGAATCGTTCGACCGATCCGAACAATGCGCGATGCAGCATGATCGGTTGATGACGACCGTTATCGGACCCGATGTACTCAAGTTTGAATCGTTCAGGAAGATTGAAATCGCATTGAATTGTGCTCAACTGCCACTTGCGGCCGATTGCGTCACGTACATCAATATCAATTTTGGGCCCATAGAACGCAGCATCGCCCTCTTTGACCGAATAGTCGACACCATGTCGATGAAGCGCTTCTCGCAATGCCGTAGTTGCCTTCTCCCAGATCTCGTCACTACCCACAGATTTTTCTGGGTCACGCGTGGAAAGTTTGAATTCAAAATCCTCAAAACCAAACTTGCGCAATACGGAAATGACAAAATCAAGTAACGAAGTAATTTCGTCGGCCATTTGGTCTTCTGTGCAAAAAATATGACTGTCATCTTGTGTAAATCCGCGAATTCGCAAGAGACCATGCAAAGTTCCAGCGCGCTCGTATCGATACACAGTGCCAAGTTCAAACAAACGCAGCGGCAATTCGCGATAACTGCGCTGCCTGTCGCGATAGATCAAGCAGTGCATCGGACAGTTCATCGGCTTTGGGTAATACGTACCGTTATCCATCTCCATCGGTGGATACATGCCGTCTTTATAGAAGTGCAAGTGACCAGAAGTTTCAAACAATTCTGCATTGGCAAGATGAGGCGTAAACACAAACTGATATCCGCCATTTTGATGGCGGTGACGGCTGTAGTCCTCCATCAATTTGCGAACGATTCCGCCCTTTGGATGCCACACCGCGAGTCCACCGCCGAGTTCTGATGGAAACGACAGCAAGTCCATCTCAACGGCTAGTCGACGATGATCACGTTTTTCGGCTTCTGCCAAGCGAGTGATGTGCTCTTCAAGTGCTGCCTTTGACTCCCATGCAGTGCCGTAGATCCGCTGCAACATCGGACCCTTCTCATTGCCACGCCAATACGCACCAGCAACTTTCATCAATGCAAAATGTCCGAGCTTGCCAGTTGTCGGTACGTGAGGGCCACGACACAAGTCGACGAATGAATCAGTGTTGCGATACACGCTCACAACATCGCCACCTTGTACTTCGGATGCATCAGTGCCGTCGGCGGAACCACTCGTAACGCGCGTAATGATTTCGCATTTGTAAGGCTGATCTGCAAACAGTTCGAGAGCAGCCTTGACCGACATTTCATCTCGTGTAAACGACTGATCAGCCTTAATAATCTCGCGCATCTTCTCCGTAATCGCAGCAAGGTCGGTGTCACTAAAAGTTTTGCCACCCGGCAATTCGAAGTCGTAATAAAAGCCATCTTCAATTGCAGGGCCGATCGTGAATTTGGCGCCAGCAAACAATTGCACGACTGCTTGTGCCATCACATGAGCCGTCGAGTGGCGCAACACATGACGACCAGCGTCGCTTTCTGCGGTGATAATCGAAACATTTGCACCCGCACCTAATGCAGCAGTGAGATCGGTTTCTCTTCCGTCGACAACAGCAGCAACTGCAGCTTTTGCCAACCGGGATCCAATTCCTTGAGCCAAGTCAAGAGCAGTTGCACCAACAGGCAATGACTTTCGAGTGCCGTCAGGAAGGCTGACCTCAATAGTCTCTACGGCACTCATCGTGCCCTTCAGTCTAGTTAACTGGCATTCAAGAGCGCGCGAGATTAACCCCAAGCAGATTTGCCGCATTGGACACATCAACTCCATTTTTTGCAGCAGCATCGATGAGCGTTACGGCACGAGGTGTATTCAGATCATCGTCTAGGGCCTCACGCACCAAGCCGAGCAATTCACCATCATCGAGTTTCGTTCCGGTACCCCAAAGAGCCAGTCGGTCAATGTTGCGAGCAAACATGTCTTCGTCCCACTCCCACTCAAATCGGTAATGGTGCTCGATTAATCCGAGCCTGATGACTCGTGGATCGAAACGCGTACGCAGCTTGTCGACGAACACCAAGTTTCCACGACTCTTCGACATTTTGTGGCCGTCCATCGACACCATCGCAACATGCATCCAATGCTTCACAAACAATTCATCGGTGGCTGCTTCTGACTGGGCTCGTTCGCATTCATGATGCGGGAAAATCAAGTCGCTACCACCACCATGTAAGTCGATTGTTGTCCCCAACTCACGTAGCGCAAGTGCTGAGCACTCAATGTGCCAGCCAGGCCTGCCGGCTCCCCACAAAGTTTCCCACGACGGTTCGTCCACAGCCGATGGATGCCACAGAACGAAATCAAGTGGGTGACGCTTATGTGGGTCCTCCACATTTCCTCCGCGTTCGCGAGCGAGTTCAATCATCGTCTCTTGTGAGTAATGCGAAATCTCTCCAAAAGTTTTGGACTGAGTGACATCGAAGTACACGGAACCACCAGACTGATACGCAAAGCCCTTGTCGATCACCATGCCTATAAATCCACGAATGTCGGAAATCGCTGATGACGCGCGCGGCGTTGAATACATCGGCAATGCTCCAAGAGCTTCCATGTCGGCAGTGAAGCGAGCTTCTTCCCCTGCTGCCAAGTCCAAATAATGCACACCCAAATCGCGCGCCTTGGCGAACAGTGGGTCATCGACATCAGTCACGTTACGCACACATTTCACTTCATGACCAAGGTCGATCAATCGGCGAATCAAAATGTCGTAACTGATGAATGTAAACGCATGACCAAGATGCGTTGCGTCGTACGGTGTGATGCCGCACGTGTACATCAATACTGTTGGCCCTGGTTCAAACGGAACCACCGATTGTTTGGCGGTGTCGTAGAGGCGCATTATAAAATCTTCAAGTTCCGTCCACTTACAGGATCAACATCTGGAATTCCGGTCATACGTGGCGCAACACGCGTCTTGTATCGCACATTCATCTGCAGCAGGACCGCAGTGAAAGCCTCGAGCGCGAGCGCGTTCGACAACCTTCCAGTGTTGAGTGGTCGACAGCCAGGAATCTTTTCAACGATGTCACTCACAGTTTCTATTGCCTCAGGATGATCCGAGCAAATCAACACATCGCTGTCGACGTGGTGATTGAGATTGCCAAGCTCTTTTGCAGGCAAGTGCTGCAATGCCGCAACAACTTTGCTCAGTGGAATTTCGGCTTGCACGTGAGCGGCAATACTTCCGCGCGGTGGAACAAGCGGTTGAAACTCTTTGCCCACCTTCACCAGCGCATTAGCCATTGTGATTACAATTTTTCCGGCCAGTTGACTCGCATAGTCTCCAACAATCGTTGCGGTGGAATCCCATGGCGTCGCGACTACAACGAGATCGCAGTTCACTGCATCAGAGTTGTCACCACCCTGAATAGTCAGATTGTGGCTTGGCCACAACGCTTGCAATTCTTTGACCTTCTCGATTGACCTCGCCTTGTCTCGCGACCCGATCACAACGTCGTAGCCAGCCACGTCTAAGCGAAGTGAAAGTCCACTACCAGCAGGTCCAGTGCCACCAATTATCCCTATTTTCATCCAACGAGCCTGCCACAAACACCCCCCAACAACTACCGTTGACGGCATGGGAATATTGGATGGCAAGAAGATAGTGGTCACAGGGGTACTTACCGATGCTTCATTGGCCTTCGGGGTTGCCCAACTGGCTCAGCGCGAAGGTGCCACTGTGCTTTTGACTGGCGCAGGTCGTGGACTTTCCATCACCGAGCGAACCGCCCGCAAGCTCGACACCCCGGCCGAGGTCATT
>CANGZK010000029.1 GCA_947458565.1 Acidimicrobiaceae bacterium | reverse complement strand
TCCGAAGTAATTCACAGACTCCAGTATCACCCCGTAGGTAGTGGTTCGCCAACATGACCCATATGGGTTTGTGGAAAACCTTGGGGACAAAACCCTTAAAGCCATACCCCATCTGTGAATAACGCTGGGGATAAAGCTGTGGAATGCAATGGGGATATCCCCTTTTTACTCACACCCTTGTGATTTAGGCCAGTTCGCACCAGTCGATGTAGCGCTCATCTTGACCACGCACAGCCTTGGCATATGCGGCCGCAATGGCACGAGTTTTCGGACCTGGACACGGAATTAAACGCTCGTCCACCATGCTCACCGAACCAACTTCGGCTGCGGTGCCGCAGGCAAAGATTTCGTCGGCGATGTACAGGTCGCTTCGTGCGATGTTGTCGACACGAATGTCGTAGCCCAAATCACGCGCAATACGCATCACGCTGTTTTGTGTAATTCCCTCAAGTGCACCGGCAGATGTAGGTGGAGTCAAGATGATGCCGTCACGCACGCAGAAAATGTTCTCTCCTGTGCATTCAGCAATCAAACCATTTGGCGCAAGCATTATCGCCTCGTCATATCCGGCCTTGAGCGCTTCCACTTTTGCCAGAGTTGAGTTGACGTAGTTGCCAACTGTTTTTGCAGCAGGTGGCATCGTGTTGTGGTCATGACGAGTCCATGAAGAAACCTTCATGCGAACACCTTTTTCCACTGCATCATCACCCAAATACGCACCCCACGGCCAACAGGCAATAGCAATATCAACTTTGCAAGGCAACGTGTTCAGGCCCATCTCGCCGTATCCGTAATACGCAAGTGGACGGATGTAGCAAGCTGGCAATCCGGTCGACTTCACTGTGTCTTTTGTTGCTTGAACGATTTCTTCGACGGAATATGGCATGTCCATACCCATGATCTTCGCCGAGTTGTACAAACGTTTGATGTGGTCGGTGAGTCGGAAAATTGCTGGACCATTCTTTGTCTCGTATGCGCGAATGCCTTCAAAGACTCCGGTGCCGTAATGCAATGTGTGTGTCAACACGTGTACTTGGGCTTTGTCCCAATCGACAAGCTTGCCGTTCATCCAAATTTTTGGTGTCGTGGTAATTGGCATGTTTTCCTCTTTTGTAATGTCGTTCTAAACTATCGCTCTTATTTGGCGACTCTGGCACTAATTTCATCGCCCATTTGGCTTGTTGAGCCACTTGCTGGTGCTTGGCACGCAGCGCGTACACGCTCAGCCATTGCATTTTCTCCCAAAAACTCAAGCATGTGCGCTGCCGACAAAATTGCGGCAACGGGGTTTGCCTTGCCTGTGCCAACGATGTCTGGTGCCGAACCATGCACAGGTTCAAACATTGATGGACCAGTGCCAGCTGGATTGAGGTTTGCAGACGAAGCAATGCCAATGCCGCCACTCACTGCTCCACCCAAGTCGGTAAGGATGTCGCCAAACAAGTTGTCGGTCACGATCACGTCGTAGCGATGTGGGTCTTGTACGAAATAAATACAGGCTGCATCTACGTGGTTGTATGCGGTTGCAACCTGAGGGAATTCTTTTGCAACTCGATCAAATGTGCGCTGCCACAAATCGCCGGCAAAAGTAAGAACGTTTGTCTTGTGTACGAGTGTGAGATGTTTGCGAGTACGTGTTGCAGCCAACTCAAATGCGTATCGCACGCAGCGCTCTACACCATGTGCGGTATTTACACTTCCCTGTGTGGCAACTTCTTGTGGAGTGCCTTTACGCAATACACCACCTTCGCCAACATATGGGCCTTCTGTGTTTTCACGAATCACAATGAAGTCATGTGGCGTGGTGTGCCCCGGTGCTGTACCTGCAAATGGTCGACGGTTGATGTACAAGTCCAACTCAAAACGCATCTTGAGCAACAAGCCGCGTTCAATCACGCCAGGTGGCACGCCAGGCGTACCCACAGCACCAAGCAAGATGGCATCAAAATTGCGCAACTGTGCGAGTGTCTCGTCCGACAACACTTCGCCATCGCGCAAGTATCGAGCACCACCCAAATCAAAATCAGTTGTCTCCAGGTTTGCTCCTGCAGCACGCATTACTTTGAGCGCCTCGACTACGACTTCTGGGCCAATGCCATCGCCACCAATGACCGCAATGCGATGCTTCGTGCCAGATTGTTGAGATGTTTTTGACGTTGCCATACCCCTATATCGTAGGGCGCAATTAGCACCGCTAGCCTTTGTGCGCATGGCAAAGCACCAACTTTCTCAGGCAGCCCATGACCGCTTAACTGCCGAATTCACTGATCTCACCACTCGAGGCCGTATTCAAGTTGCGGACAAGATCGAACGAGCCCGTGAAATGGGTGACCTCAAAGAAAATGGCGACTACCACGCAGCCAAAGACGAGCAAGGCCACATGGAGGGTCGCATTCGCCAAATCGAATCCTTCCTTGAAGATGCCGAGATCATTCCACCAGCACCAGATGGTGTGGTCGGTCTGGGCACCATTGTCACCATCGTGTACGACGGCGACGCAGACTCTGATGCAGAGCGCTATCTGATCGGTCATGTTGAAGAGCGCCCAGAGGCTGGCGACGTCAGCGTGATGAGCCCAAGTTCTCCGCTCGGTTCAAGTTTGCTCGGTGCCAAAAAAGGTGCAACGGTTTCCTACGATGCACCAAATGGCAAACTCAAAGTCAAAGTACTCGACACCGAATCCGCACGATAGAAAGCTATAGCTCACACACAATGTCTCTCCCTCCAGGTCGTGCACTCGAATTACCGGGTCGTGGTCAAACATTTATTCGCGAGGTGCAGGGTCCACCTGGCGCTCCGACAATTTTCTTATTGCATGGTTGGACAGCAACTGCAGATCTCAATTGGTTCACGGCATTCGAAGCGCTCGGCGAACATTTTCGAATCATTGCGCCCGATCACCGTGGTCACGGCAAAGGCATTAGTTCAAAAAATCCATTTCGTTTAGAGGACTGTGCTGACGACGTTGCAGCAATTGCTGATGTGCTCGGCATCAATACGTTTATTCCGGTTGGTTACTCCATGGGTGGCACCATTGCCCAATTGGTCTGGAAGCGTCACGAATCACGAGTGCGCGGACTGGTGCTGTGCTCTACGGCCGCAAGTTTTGCAGTGTCGCGCGAAGAGCGACTGTCGTTCTTGGGGCTCACAGGGTTGGCGGTACTTGCGCGTCTCACCCCAAACCAAACCATTGACTGGCTTACCGAGCAGTTGTACATGCAACGCAAGGGTGACGGTCTTGAGCCATGGGCTCTGGAGCAGATGGCTTCGCATGATTGGCGCAAAATTATCGAAGCAGGAAGCGCAATTGGAAACTTCGATTCAACTTCGTGGCTCAAAGACGTTGATGTTCCTGCATCAGTTGTGATCACCACTCAAGATCAAGTTGTTGCGGTTGATCGACAGCAAAGACTCATTGAATTACTCGACGATGTAGACGCACACTTTGTTGACGGCGGACACAATGCTGTCTACACCGATCACCGCACGTACATTCCGATGCTGCTGGCTGCTATCTCGAGCGTTCACCAACGTTCAAAACTTCTTACATAAAAACTGTTAAAAATCGTCTAGAGATCTAGTCCGATGTCGAGCACTTTGGCTGAGTGAGTAAGTGCACCAACCGAGATGTAGCGAACACCAGTTGCGCCAACTGCACCTACTGATTCGAGAGTAAGTCCGCCGCTTGCCTCCAAGATCACATCTTTTCCAGTTGCGTTTCGATGGTTCGCGGCGATTGACACAGCTTCTTTGAGCATCGCTGGCGCCATATTGTCGAGTAACACCAAATCGGCACCTGCGCCAAGCGCAACAGTTAATTGGTCAAGCGTGTCGACCTCTATTTCGATAGCAATATTTGGCGCACCAGCACGCACCAGCGCAAATGCTTCGGCCACTCCACCTGCTGCAGCAATGTGATTATCTTTCACGAGCGCGGCATCCGACAACGACATGCGATGGTTGACACCTCCACCACATCGCACCGCATATTTCTCGAGAGCACGCAAGCCTGGCGTTGTCTTACGCGTGTCACGCACCTGCGCACCAGTACCAACAAGAGCATCTGCCCATTCGCTCGTTGCAGTTGCAACACCACTTAAGTGACACAGCAGATTGAGCGCTGTGCGCTCCGCGGTAAGCAGCCCGCGTGTTGGTGCTTCAACACTCATCAGTTTGTCGTTTGGCTTTACCCGAGCACAATCGTCAAGGTGTTTCGACACAGTGATGTTTTCGCTGCCACACACCATCTCAAGCACCGCAATTGCCACGTCAAGACCTGCAACGCAACCAGTTGCGCGGGTCGCAAATACACCAGTGCTTCGTTGGCTTGCCGCCACTGTCGAATTAGTAGTGACGTCATGACCATTTTTCAAGTCTTCATCGAGTGCAACAGCGATAAGCCGACGCACGTCATCAAGCACCAAGTTGTTTGCCAGCAATTGTCGTGCAGTTGCGTCAGAGAGTTGGTGGTACTGCATCGCTATGCAGTCTCTGTCGGCAGATTGTCAATAATGAGTTGATTGTTGCTCAAAGAAACCTGCAGATGTCGCAACCAAATATCACGTGGCTCAACAGTGTCGGTACGACGGTGGCATCCCCTGCTCTCCGTGCGAGCCATCGCCGAAGCAGCAACAGCTGTGGCTACTGTCAAAATATTCGTCGCTTCAAAATTACGTCGCGATGCTGGAGTCTTGGTATCAATCTTTTCTGCCGCTATCGCAAGAGCATCCATCGTGGCTTGAAGTCCATCAGGTCGACGCAAGACACCAACATGTTTCGACATCGTCACACGCACATGCGCACGCAACGAGTCATCCAACAACCCCACCGTGTTGTTTGCTTGCGGGTCAACTACGTCAGCCACCGGCTCTACGCGAGTCGGCATCTTCCAAGCCAAGTTGCGGCCAACACGAGTGCCAACAACGAGGCTTTCAGTCAAGCTGTTTGATGCCAGTCGATTTGCCCCGTGCACACCGGTGTATGCCACTTCGCCAACGGCATACAACCCTTCAACTTCTGTCGTTCCATCCATGTTTGAGTCGATACCACCACATGTGTAGTGAGCAGCAGGAGCAACCGGAATGCGCTCGTGTTGTGGGTCGATGCCTGCTGCATTGCACGCTTTGGTGATGAATGGAAACCGCGTTGCAAAGCGCTCGCCTATGTGCGTTGCATCCAAATACACATGATCATCGACACCATTAATGTTTTGTGCCATTCGCGCGCTGATTGCTGCAGCCACGACATCTCGCGGTGCCAAGTCTTCTTGCGGGTGCACGCCCTTCATGATTCGTTCGCCGGCAGCATCAAACAACACTGCACCTTCACCACGCACCGCTTCCGAGATCAAAACTTGCTGTTTCGTAGATCCAACTTCTTGCCACAACACAGTTGGGTGAAATTGCACAAATTCCAGATCGCGCAATGTGAGCCCTGCGCGCAACGCGAGTGCGTGACCATCGCCCGTCACAGCTGGTGGGTTTGACGTGCTTGCAAATACTTGGCCATAGCCACCTGTTGCGATCACGATTGCGCGCGCAGTAACAACACCAACGCTTTTCACTGTGCCATCACCGTTGAGCAATGCAATACGTATGCCTGCAACTTGGCGTTTTCCCGATGCAAGATCTGGCCCAAACACTAAGTCAAGAGCAAATGCATTTTCCAAAACTTCTACACCTGCGTTGATGGCATTTTCGTCGAGTGTGCGCTGAATTTCGGCACCCGACTGATCGCCACCCGCGTGCACAATGCGCGACCTCGAGTGCCCACCCTCACGAGTCAATGCACGCGATCCGTCTGCACCTGGGTCAAAAGCTGCGCCCATTTTTTCTAGATAATCAATTGCAGTCGGAGCATCGCGAACCAACGACGTCACCGCACTTTCATCGCACAGACCACCGCCGGCATCCAACGTGTCACGCACGTGTTCGGCAAACGTATCGGCTGGGTCAAACACTGCAGCCAATCCCCCCTGAGCCCATGCGGTCGACCCGGCATCAAGAGTGTCTTTTGTAACGATCAGTACATCTCGAACTGGTCGAGCAGCAAGCGCTGCAGCCAAGCCTGCTGCGCCAGAGCCAAGCACCACAACATCCGTATCTCGTGTCCATGACACATCTGGAGCACTCAAGGCAGCAGGCAATGAAACTGCTCGCGTCGTCACGACTATTGCTATTCCTTTGTCCTTGACGGCGTACCTATCGCAATCATGCGCTCAACCGAAAGTCGTGCTCTGTCTGCAATTGCTTGCGGCACAGTCACTTCGTCTTTACCTGTTCGAAGTGCCTCGAGCAGTTTTTCTGGTGTATTCATTTTCATGTACTTGCACACTGCCGCGCGATTAACTGGCTCAAAGATGACGAGTGGATTTGCTTTGCGCAGTTGATGCAGCATGCCCGTCTCTGTTGCAACTAAAACTTTCTTGGCCTGAGTTTCTTTGGCGGCCGTAATCATGCCTGACGTCGACAAAATCTTGGTTCGCTCGGCTGGCACCGCGCCACTCGAGGCCAAATACATCGCCGAGGTCGCACATCCGCATTCTGGATGAATAAATAATTCTGCATCTGGTTCAGCTGCAACCATCGCCTTCAAGTCTTGACCATTTATGCCTGCATGCACATGACACTCGCCCATCCAAATGTGCATGTTGGTGCGACCGGTTGCGCGTTGTGCATGTGCTCCCAAGAATTGATCTGGGCAAAACAGAATTTCTGTGTTTGGGTCTATCGACTGCACAACTTCCACTGCATTTGATGACGTACAACAGATGTCTGTCTCGGCCTTTACCGCCGCTGTTGTGTTGACGTAACTCACTACAACTGCACCAGGGTGTTCGGCTTTCCACATGCGCAACTGTTCGGCGTTAATGGTGTCTGCAAGTGAGCAGCCTGCACGTGCATCAGGAATGATCACTGTCTTGTCGTAACTTAAGATTTTTGCGGTCTCAGCCATGAAGTGCACACCGCAGAAAATGATTGTTGATTCTTTGACTTGCGATGCAATGCGCGACAGTGCGAGTGAGTCACCTACGTGGTCGGCTACGTCCTGAATTTCGGGTAGCTGATAATTGTGCGCCAAAATAACGGCGTCTCGATCTTTGGCAAGTTGTCGCACCTCTTGCGCCCATGTACTCACACCTTCAAGTTATCGGCAGATCAACTACCTACTAGTTTTTACTACTAGATCGCGCTAGTAGATCGCGCCACATGTACGGGGCTGTCAAACCACAGGTTGGTTACCGCATCGGCCAAGCTGCCGCGCGCAGAGCCAGCGTCGGTCACGATCTCCTTGGGCGTATCGGCAAATCGCAACACCGATCCCACGCCCTGGTCTCCCACCACTACCACCAGCCTCACTCGACGCCTCTGTGGGTGCTGACTTGGTGGAACTTTTTCATTTGCATCTTCATCAACTTCGTCATCATCTTCGCCATCACCGTCACTCCCATGACTGCGGTCAATCGGCGCAGCCCATCCGCAGGTCAGCACCACTGCAGCATCAAACATTCTCACAATGGCACTCGTCGGCGCATCGATCAATTCGTATACGTCACCGTGCTCAGCAAGAAACGTAATTCGTAATGCTCCGTCCTCGAGCCGATTCACGCCACCTGCATCCACCACGCTGATGCCATACAAACGGGCACGCTTGAGATCAAATCCATCGAGCGACATATGCAGGCTCTGTTCGACGCAGGTGGCTAGGGCTACTGGAGTATTTGTGTGTTTTGTCATGCCCCGATGTGTGCATGAGGCAACACCAAGTGCAGTGCAACGGTGATTTTTTGTAGAAATCACGGCAGAATAGAGGAATGGCCAATCCGACCACACGCCCACTGACCTTGCCGCAAAAAGTGTGGGACCGTCACATGGTCAACAACGCTCCTGGTGATGCCGAGTTGTTGTACATCGATTTACACCTTGTTCATGAAGTAACGAGCCCGCAGGCATTCGACGGTTTGCGCATCAACAATCGCAAGGTTCGCCGCCCCGATCTCACCGTTGCGACTGAAGATCACAACGTGCCAACCAAAGACATCCACTTGCCGATTGCCGACCCAATCTCGGCAAAGCAAATTGATGTCATGCGAGCGAACGCCAAAGAGTTCGGCATCACGCTGTACCCAATGGGCGACCCGAGACAAGGCATCGTGCACGTCATCGGGCCAGAGCAAGGTCGAACACTTCCTGGCATGACCATTGTGTGCGGCGACAGCCACACTGCAACGCACGGTGCATTCGGCGCACTTGCATTTGGTATCGGCACAAGCGAAGTCGAACACGTTCTTGCAACTCAGACACTTCCGCAAACACGACCAAAGTGGATGAGCGTCACGGTTGAAGGCACACTTTCGCCTGGCGTTACTGCAAAAGATGTGATCTTGGCAATCATCGGCCAAATTGGCACGGGCGGTGGCATTGGCCACGTCATCGAATACCGCGGTTCTGCAATTCGTTCGCTGTCAATGGAAGGTCGCATGACGGTGTGCAACATGTCGATCGAAGCCGGCGCGAAGGCTGGTCTGATTGCACCCGATGAAACAACTTTCGAGTATTTGAAGGGTCGTGAGTACGCACCAGCCGGTGCAGCATGGGACCAAGCAGTTGCCGAGTGGCGCACGCTCGTTTCTGACGATGGTGCGGCATGGGATAAAGAAGTCGTTATTGATGCAGCAACTATCAAGCCGCAAATCACGTGGGGCACCAACCCTGCCCAAGTACTTGGTATCGATGACCGCATTCCGAACCCGGATGATTATGCCGATGCAACTGCACGCGACACCGTCGCTCGCGCACTCACTTATATGGGTCTCACTGCCGGCACCCCAATCCGTGACATCACCGTCGACACCGTGTTCATCGGTTCGTGCACCAACAGCCGCATTGAAGACTTGCGTGCTGCAGCATCGGTATTCGAGGGCCGCACCGTCACCGTCAAGCGCGTGATGGTTGTGCCTGGTAGTCACCAAGTCAAGAAGCAAGCTGAAGCCGAAGGTCTCGACAAAATCTTTATTGCGGCAGGTGTCGACTGGCGCGAGCCTGGTTGCTCAATGTGCTTGGCCATGAACCCAGACAAACTTGCTCAAAATGAGCGCAGTGCTTCTACTTCTAACCGCAACTTCGAAGGCCGCCAGGGCCGTGGAGGTCGCACGCATCTCGTTTCACCACAAATTGCGGCAGCCACAGCAGTTGCCGGCCACTTCGCTACTCCAGCAGATTTGAAATGAGCCTCAAGTCATGAAAAAAGTAAGCATCATCAGCGGCCGTGGAGTTCCATTGAAGCGGTCAGACGTCGACACCGATCAGATCATTCCTGCAGAGTGGCTCAAGCGTGTTGAGCGCACAGGTTTCGAAAAAGGTTTGTTCTCTACATGGCGCGATGATCGCAACTTTGTATTAAACGACGAGCGTTATGTTGGCGCATCTGTTTTAGTTGCTGGCCCAAGCTTCGGTGTTGGCTCTTCACGCGAACATGCGGTGTGGGCACTTCAACAAGGTGGCTTTGATGCCGTCATTGCCCCAAGTTTCAGCGACATCTTCCGCAACAACTGCACAAAAAATGGTTTGTTGCCGATCGTTCTGTCAGAGCCAACCGTCAATCGGATTTGGGCAGTCATTGAAAACGATGCAACAGCCGAAATCACCATTGACTTGCACCGCTTTACAGTTGAGATTCCAAGTGCCGGAATCACCGAGAAGTTCGACATGGACACCGAAACTCAGCAGCGTTTCATTAACGGTCTCGACGACATCAGCATCACGTTGGCTGACGCAGATGCAATTTCCAAGTTTGAGGCTTCTCGCCCAGCTTGGCTTGCAGCCCGCTAGTTAGCGGCCTAGAAAACCCATACAGGACATGTGATTTGGCCCTATTTTGAATCTATTTCTAAATATGACTAAAATGATCATAATTATCGTATATCAACAAACAAGGAGCACACCATGTCAGTTCTCAAAGAAGTTCTCAGTGCAAACGATTCCTATGTTGCGTCATTCGGCGCCAGAGGCACTCTGGCCCTCCCGCCAGCACGTCAGTTTGCGATTTTGACATGCATGGATGCCCGACTTGACCCAGCCAAATACGCCGGTCTCTCAGAAGGTGATGCACACGTCATTCGCAACGCTGGAGGAAGAGCAACCGATGATGCAATTCGCTCCCTTGTCATTTCCTACAAGCTTCTCGGCACCAAAGAATGGTTCGTCATTCACCACTCCAATTGCGGCATGGAGTTTTTTACTAACGACGTGATGAGTGGCTTGCTGCAATCAAGTCTTGAAACTGCCGCTCTTGGCGCAGATGGTTTCACCGATATCGGCAAAGGACCAGGTTCGACTGAAGGCAAATACATCAATTGGCACACCATTACAGACAATCCGAAAAGTGTTGTTGAAGATGTCAGCCGAATTAGAAATCACCCATTGGTGCCTAAAAACATTCCGATTTATGGCTACATCTACGATGTGACAACTGGTCAGCTGGTTGAAATTGCTGATGCCACAAAGGCGGGGAAAGCTTCTTAAGAAACGTTGTTATACGTTTTCAATAAAACTAAATAAGTCGCGCAAGCGCACATCGTTTGAAAACACTTCAATCGGTGGCTGAATATCAAGGCGCAGACCGCGCTGGATGATACGACATGTGGTGTGTTGGTTGTATTCGGCCATCGTCACCGCCC